>NZ_JAWOQO010000002.1:34682-316525 GCF_033337345.1 Vibrio sp. YT-18
CCAGAGCCAGAGCCAGAGCCAGAGCCAGAGCCAGAGCCAGAGCCAGAGCCAGAGCCAGAGCCAGAGCCAGAGCCAGAGCCAGAATTACAGCTACAATACTCGGAGCCAGAAACGTACCAGTTTCAAGAAACATATCCGCCAGAGTTGGAAGCTCCAAACCTGGAAGATGTTCAAAGGCTATTAAGTCAGCTTGAAGCAAGCAACCCAGTGGCTGAGTTGGATATTGATAGTATTCTTGAACAAAATACGATTGATATTGCAGCAGAGATAAAAGCGGCTGAGCCTGAGGTACAAACCTTTAGTGAGGTGCCTGAGCTTCAGGGTGTTGAGGAAATACAGGACTGGGTGATTGATGAGCCAGTTTTTGAGGAAGCGCAACCAGAGGTGGATGAACCTCACGCAGTGATCGAACAAAGTATCAATATAGAATCGAACGTCGATACTGAACTCGAAACACAAGCAGATTCCGATATACCAACGGTCTGGGAAAGCACGAAGCGAAGTGAGGACTTCCAAGTTCTTTACTTTGATGTGAATGGTGTCACGTTTGCTGTACCTCTTGATGAGTTAGGTGGTATTCATCGCATTAGCGAGCTTAACCATTTGATAGGAAAACCCGCCTGGTATTTGGGGCTACAAACAAATCGCGAGCAGCAGTTTGATGTCGTCGATACCGCGAAATGGGTGATGGCAGATAAGCTTCGTGATGATAGCTATAAAGATAACTACCAATATGTCGTCATGCTTGGTGAGAGCATGTGGGGGTTGGCCAGTAACCAATTAATGGGGACTGAAACGCTTAATATCGACAAGGTTCGCTGGCGTGAGCAGGCGGGTAAACGCCCTTGGCTAGCGGGCATGGTAAAAGAAAAAATGTGTGCCTTAATTCATGTCCAGGCGCTCATTGACATGCTAAACGCCGGTTTAGATGTCAAATCACTGAATTAGATTTAAGTCGGGAACGACATTAACGAGGATTAACTATGTCTCAAGCTTTTGAAGTAGAAGTGAAGAAAGATGCATCGAATGACGAAGTTCTTCAGTGGGTGACGTTCCAGCTAGAAGAAGAAACGTACGGCATCAACGTAATGCAAGTTCGTGAAGTACTTCGTTATACTGAAATTGCCCCTGTTCCAGGTGCACCAGATTATGTACTTGGTATCATCAACCTACGCGGTAATGTAGTTACTGTTATCGATACACGTTCACGTTTTGGCCTGATGGAAGGCGAAGTCACCGACAACACTCGTATTATTGTGATCGAGTCAGAGCGTCAAGTGATTGGTATCTTAGTAGATAGCGTGGCAGAAGTCGTTTATCTGCGTTCTTCTGAAATTGATACGACGCCTTCTGTTGGTACCGACGAGAGTGCGAAGTTCATCCAGGGTGTGAGCAACCGTGACGGCAAGCTTCTTATCCTTGTGGATTTGAACAAGCTGCTAACAGATGACGAGTGGGACGAGATGGCTCACCTTTAATGGCTGAATGATGATGGCTGAAGAGACTCTTTTATCTGCTCCATTCCTTGCGGGTGGCGTCGCTTTTATTGTGTTAGTTTTGGTTGTTTTGCAACTGCGGATTCGCTCTGGGTTACAAAAGCAGTTAGACCAACAACGAGCTCAATCTCGACACGCAGATAAAGAAGTGCAAAAGTTGAGTAAGCAGTTACTCGAAGTGCGCTCGGTTGTCGTTGGTCTTGGACAAAAAGTGACGGAGCAACAAGACATTATTCAGCACTTAAACGAGAGAATTCGCGAACTCGAACACGCTGATACTGATGGTCGCTTGTACAGTCGCGCTTCTAAAATGGTACAGCTTGGCGCTGATATCAACGAGCTGATTGAAGAGTGCGAACTACCAAAAGCCGAAGCTGAGTTGATGCTTTCACTGCAGAAGAAACTGGCGGGGAAAGAGAAGATTCCACCATTAAGTGGTCAGCCATCAGATGATGCAGAATATCCAACGCGTGGACGTCGTCGACGCTAAAGGTTATCAAGCGATAAAAAAGAGGCGTTATTACGCCTCTTTTTTTGTTTTTAGCCGCTAATGCTCTTCTTCAATACAACCCTAGATAACCTTCAGTCGTTCTTGCTCTTAGCTCTGGCCTCTCAAATTCAAAATGAGCGCTTATAACTACTTATAGTTAATTTTATTAAAGTGTGATGATTAATTAACAAAAATACATGAACTTACATGTAACCTAGCCCTCTTATCCTGTTTTGTCATAACTAAGCTGTGCTAATATAGCGGCTCGTTCATTTTTTAGTTGAAGCTCTATGTTAGAAGTGTCTAACCTGACAGCAATCCGTGATGAAAGGGTTCTGTTTGAAAACCTGCAGTTTGAAATTAAGCCTGGTGAATTGGTCCAGATCGAAGGGCGTAATGGTACTGGTAAAACTACATTGCTACGGATTGTGACAGGGTTAGGTGATAGAGAAGAAGGTGTCATTAAATGGAAAGGCGAAGAGGTTGAAAAATCTCGTGATGTTTTCCATCAAGATCTGCTTTTCTTAGGACATCAAACAGGAGTGAAACGAGAGCTTACCGCATTAGAAAACTTACGTTTTTATCAATCTATTCAAAATAATCGCTCTTCAGACGAAGAAATCTTTATCGCTTTGACTCAAGTAGGATTAGCTGGTCGAGAAGATGTGCCTGTAGCACAACTTTCCGCAGGTCAGCAACGACGAGTCGCATTGGCAAGGTTATGGCTCAGTAAGCAAATTTTATGGATTTTAGATGAGCCGTTGACTGCCATTGATAAGCAAGGCGTCAAGGTGCTTGAATCTTTGTTCGCAAGTCATGCTGATAATGGCGGTATTGTTGTGTTGACGACGCATCAAGATATGTTTGCGGACAGCCCGAAACTTAGAAAAATAAAGCTGGGTGACTGATATGATTTCCTCGATGACCACCATCATTCGTCGTGAGCTCCTAATCGCATTTCGCCGTCAGGCAGACATTCTAAACCCGCTGTGGTTCTTTATTATTGTCATTACTCTCTTTCCTCTGAGTATTGGACCAGAACCTAATTTGTTAGCACGTATTGCAGCGGGCATCGTTTGGGTTGCCGCATTGCTGTCCGCCTTATTATCATTAGAGCGTCTATTTCGTGATGATTTTCAAGACGGTGCACTAGAACAAATGATGCTAATGCCGATTCCATTGCAACTTGTAGTGGTTTCAAAGGTCATAGCACATTGGTTGTTAACAGGGTTACCTCTGATTTTAATTAGCCCATTATTGGCGGTTTTACTTTCGCTCGACTTCAATACTTGGCTATCGGTTGTATTAACCTTGATGATCGGTACACCAACACTAAGTTTTATTGGCGCCATTGGTGTGGCGTTGACTGTTGGGTTGCAAAAGGGTGGCGTTCTTTTGAGTTTGCTTATTCTTCCGCTCTACATCCCAATTTTGATTTTCGCAACATCGGCAATTGATGCTGCCGCACTCGGTATGGCGTATAACGGTCAACTAGCGATTTTAGGTGCGATGCTAATGGGGGCGATGACATTAACGCCTTTTGCCATCAGTGCCGCATTGCGAGTTAGTGTTAACTAACTCAATAAAGTGCCAATGAAGCGGCGCTTGATCAAAGAATTATTATTAAAGCACTGCTACGGTCTCAACCCTTTAGACAGTGTCCCTGAAGTAAGAGTGAGAACAAAACATGTGGAAATGGCTACATCCTTATGCCAAGCCAGAAGCAGCTTATCGTTTGAGTGGTAAGTTTCTGCCTTGGTTTTCTGTATTGGCCCTCGTATGCTTATCGGTTGGTACGGTTTGGGGGCTTGCATTTGCGCCTTCAGATTACCAACAAGGTGACAGTTTCCGAATCATCTACATTCATGTCCCATCAGCTATTTGGTCTATGGGCGTTTATATGTCGATGGCGATCGCTGCATTTATTGGCCTAGTATGGCAAGTTCGCCTATCTGATATGGCGGCACTTGCGATGGCTCCGATTGGTGCAGTATTTACTTTTATTGCTCTACTTACAGGTGCTGTTTGGGGCAAGCCTATGTGGGGCACTTGGTGGGTATGGGATGCCCGTCTTACATCTGAATTGATTCTGCTATTTCTCTACCTTGGTGTGATTGCGCTCTACCATGCGTTTGACGATCAAAAAACCGCTGCAAAAGCCGCTGGTATCTTAGCGATCGTAGGCGTAGTAAACCTACCTATCATTCACTTTTCCGTGGAATGGTGGAACACGCTTCATCAAGGTGCGACGATCACGAAATTTGAGCAACCTTCTATTTCATCCGACATGCTTTGGCCGTTATTGCTGAACATCTTTGGCTTTGCGTTCTTCTTTGGTGCCGTGACGATGGTCCGTTTTCGTAACGAAATCATCAGTAAAGAAAGTCACCGCCCCTGGGTGCGCAAACTCGCAACAGAACAAACTCAGTGAGGTAACTGATAATGCATTTTGAATCTCTGAGCGACTTTTTTGCCATGGGTGGCTACGCATCATACGTATGGAGTGCGTTTGGTATTACTTTCTTATCCATGCTGATTCTTCTGATCACTAGCCTTCGCCGCGGTGATGCATTATTGAAAGAAGTGAAAGCAAAAATTGACCGTCAAGCTCGTATCGACGCAGCGAAGAACATGGAGAACACCTTATGAACCCGAGACGTAAAAAGAGGCTAGGTATTGTACTAGCGATCTTTATCGGTATTAGTGCCACCATTGGTTTGATACTTTATGCGCTTAACCAAAATATGGACCTTTTCTATACTCCAACGGAATTGGTTAATGGTAAGCCAGATGGCACCAAGCCAGAAGTAGGCCAGCGTCTGCGTATCGGTGGAATGGTGGTTGTGGGCTCAGTTCGTCGAGATCCTAATTCTTTGAAAGTTAGTTTTGACCTGCACGATGTCGGTCCGAAAGTGACGATTACCTATGACGGTATTCTTCCTGACTTGTTCCGTGAAGGGCAGGGTATTGTTGCTCAAGGTGTACTGAAAGATGCCACGACAGTTGAGGCATTTGAGGTCCTAGCGAAGCACGATGAAGAATACATGCCACCAGAAATTGCAGAAGCGATGAAGAAAACGCATGAACCGCTTCAATATAGCACCGAACAGAAACAAGGAAGCGGCCAATGATTGCTGAAATCGGTCACTTTGCTCTCATTCTTTCGCTTGCAATGGCTGTGCTGTTGAGCGTATTGCCATTGTGGGGAGCATCGAATAATAACACCATGCTCATGAACACAGCGCGACCGCTATCTTGGTCTATGTTCCTGATGCTGTTGTTCTCTTTCGCCATTTTATGTTGGGGATTTTATACCAACGACTTCACGTTACAGTATGTAGCGAGCAACTCGAATAGTCAGCTTCCTTGGTACTACCGTTTAACCGCAGTATGGGGTGCGCACGAAGGTTCACTGTTGCTATGGGTGTTAATCCAAGCTGCTTGGACTGTCGCTGTAGCGACGTTTAGTCGTGGTATGCCGCAAGAGTCGGTTGCACGTGTACTTGCTGTTATGGGCATGATCTCAGTGGGTTTCCTACTGTTTATCATCTTAACGTCAAATCCATTCCTACGTACGTTACCGTTCTTCCCGGTTGACGGACGTGACTTGAACCCTCTGCTTCAAGATCCTGGTTTAATTGTTCACCCGCCAATGCTTTACATGGGCTATGTTGGTTTCTCGGTTGCGTTCTCTTTTGCTATCGCATCCCTAATGACCGGACGCCTTGACACGGCTTGGGCTCGTTGGTCTCGTCCTTGGACAACCGCAGCATGGGTATTTTTAACACTTGGTATCGCACTGGGTTCTTGGTGGGCTTACTACGAACTTGGCTGGGGTGGCTGGTGGTTCTGGGACCCAGTAGAAAACGCATCATTCATGCCTTGGTTAGCGGGTACCGCATTAATGCACTCTCTTGCCGTGACAGAAAAACGCGGCACATTTAAAGCGTGGACGGTACTATTGGCAATCTCTGCATTTTCGTTGAGTTTGTTGGGCACCTTCTTAGTCCGTTCCGGTATTTTAGTATCGGTGCACGCGTTCGCGTCTGACCCGTCGCGCGGTATGTTTATTCTAGGCTTCCTCGTTTTCGTTATCGGCGGCTCTTTATTGCTGTTTGCCGTAAAAGGGGCAGCAGTGCGTGTACGAGGTAACTTCGACTTAGTCTCACGTGAAAATGCGCTCTTAGCCAACAATGTATTACTTATCGCCGCTCTTGTTGTGGTGTTAGTGGGGACACTGTTGCCGCTCGTACACAAGCAGCTTGGTTTGGGGTCGGTCTCTATCGGTGCGCCATTCTTTGACATGCTATTTGCGTGGTTAATGATGCCATTTGCTTTTCTGCTTGGTATTGGTCCTCTTATTCGTTGGAAGCGAGACAATTTATCTAAACTTGTGAAACCAATGCTCGTTTCAGGTGTGCTTGCTTTCGCCTTGGCCGCGCTATGCGTGTACCTGTTTGCCGATTTCTTCTCAACCATGGCTTACATTGGTTGGGTGATGGCGATTTGGATTATTGCGATGCATGGCTTTGAACTGTACGAGCGCGCAACGCACCGTCATAGCTTTAGTGAAGGTGTTCGCAAGCTGCAACGTAGCCACTGGGCAATGATGTTGGGTCATGTTGGTCTGGCGGTATCTGTTATCGGTATTGCGATGGTACAGAACTACAGCATCGAGCGTGATGTACGTTTAGCACCTGGCGAACACTTCCAAATTCAAGGCTATGATTTCTACTTCTCAGGCTTGCGTGATAAAGATGGTCCAAACTACGATGGCTACATCGCAGACTTTGAGATCACACACGATGGCAAATACGTGAATACGCTTCACGCAGAGAAGCGCTTCTACCGTACGGCTAAGTCTATGATGACTGAAGCAGCCATTGACCGTGGTATTAGCCGCGACTTATACATTGCAATGGGTGAACGTTTAGACGACAACCGATCTTGGGCTGTTCGTATTTACTATAAACCGTTCGTTCGTTGGATTTGGGCTGGCTCTTTGATTATGGCATTAGGCGGCGCACTAGCGATTTCTGATAAACGCTACCGCTTCCGTAAATCGCCGAAGAAAAACGCGAAGTCAAAAGAGCAGGAGGCATAACATGAATAAGAAAATCTTATTTATTCCGCTTGTCGCTTTCATGATTCTAGCGGGCATTTTCGCAACCCAATTAATGCGTAATCAAGAGGGCGATGATCCAACTAAATTGGAGTCGGTTTTGGTTGGCAAGCCAGTTCCTGAATTTCATTTAGAAGATCTGGCTGAGCCTGGAAAACAGTACGACCAATCAATTTTTAAAGGTGAACCGTTGCTCTTGAACGTTTGGGCAACTTGGTGCCCAACGTGTTATGCAGAGCATAAATACCTAAACGAATTGGCGGGTAAGGGCGTTAAGATCATCGGTATGAATTACAAAGATGATCGTAATAAAGCAATAGGTTGGCTGAATGATCTCGGCAACCCGTACTTGATCAGCCTATTTGATGGCAGTGGTATGCTTGGCCTTGACCTTGGCGTTTATGGTGCTCCAGAAACATTCATTATTGATGCAAATGGTGTGATTCGCTATCGCCATGTAGGGGATGTAAACCCACGTAATTGGTCAGAAACACTGGAGCCGCTTTACAACAAATTGGTTGAGGAGGCGAAGCAATGAGAAAGCTAATTCTTGCCGTTTTTGCTGCGATGACATTATCTCTTGCTGCTCATGCGGCCATTGAAGTGTACGAGTTTGATAATTTGGAACAAGAACAGCAGTTCAAAGAGTTAAGCCATACGCTCCGTTGCCCTAAATGTCAGAACAACACGATCTCGGATTCTAACGCTGAACTTGCTCAGGACTTACGCCATAAGGTGTACGAAATGACCAAAGAAGGTAAGTCCAAAGATGAGATTGTTGATTACATGATCGCCCGTTACGGTAACTTCGTGACTTACAACCCACCATTTACGGTCGCGACTGCGATTTTGTGGCTAGGGCCACTCGCTGTAGTACTGGGTGGTTTTGGTTTGATTGTGCTGCGTAGCCGTAAATCTAAAGTTAAGGCAAAAGCGAGCAGTGACGAGCAATGGGATGAGCAAAAAGAAGCTCGTTTAAAAGCATTGCTTGAAGAAGAGAACAACGGAGATAAGAAGTAATGACACTATTTTGGATTTCCACCGTTGTTCTCACGCTTATTGCTTGTGCGCTGGTGGCTTTGCCGCTGCTTAAACAAAAAGCGAACAATGATGATGTGTTACGCGATGAGCTTAACAAGGCATTTTATAAAGACCGACTATCTGAGCTTGCAGAAGAAACTGACGAAGGTCTAGTTGAAAGTGAAGACGAACTGATTTCTGATCTAAAGCAATCACTGCTTGACGATATCCCTGGTGATAAAGCGCAAAAAGAAACTAAGGTTTCTCCAATCGCGGTTTTAGTTCCATCGGTAATTCTGACGGTGGTGCTGAGCTATGGTTTGTATTATAAATTTGGCGCGTCAGACGATATTGTTCAATGGCAAGAAGTGTCTGCAAATCTACCTGAGTTATCGAAAAAGCTGATGTCGGCTTCTTCTGAGCCGCTGAGTGACGATGAAATGGCGGATTTGACCCTTGCCCTTCGAACTCGCTTACATTACCAGCCGGAAGACTCGACAGGTTGGTTACTGCTAGGTCGTATTGCGTTAGCAAATCGTGATGTCACCACAGCTATCGATGCGATGGAAAAATCGTACCGCCTAGAGCCAAAAGACCCAGATGTGATGTTGGGTTATGCACAAGCTCTGATGCTGTCTCAAGAGGAAATGGATCAAGCGACGGCTCGCTCATTACTCGGCAAGCTGATGCAGCAAGACTATGTCGATCTGCGTGTGTTTTCTTTGTTAGCGTTCGATGCGTTTGAGCGTCAAGACTTCCCGGCAGCCATAAAGTACTGGGGAATCATGCAGCAAATGATTGGTCCAGAAGATAGCCGCTACGAGATGTTGTCACGCAGTATTGAGAGTGCTCGTAAGCAAATGGGCGAAGCGGTTTCACCGGATAAGAGTGTAGCTGTGACAATTAATGTGGCACCAAATGCTCAGTTGGATCCAAACGCAGTTCTGATTGTGTCAGTACATCGTTCAGATGGCTCCCCAATGCCTGTGGCTGCTGCTCGTTATCCGCTAGGTACTTTCCCTCGCACTGTCGTATTAGATGACGGCAATGCCATGATGCAAGGGCAAAAGTTATCTTCACTCGATAAGCTAATCGTCCGTGTGCGTGTAGATTCTGACGGTAACGTAGCAACGCGTGATCAAGATTGGCACGGAGAAAGTGACGTCGTTGAATTTGGCGCACCAGTAGAAGTGACCATTGATCAGCAGTATTAATTGTTAACATCTGTCTCTGAAACATGACAACGAGGTAGAGTCAGTTGCCTTTAGTGGTATGACTCTAAACGATCGAGTAGAATACCGAAGGCCAGCGATTGCTGGCCTTTATTTATTCCCATATCTGAGTCATCTTTACTATGTATCCTGCTCAACATACGTACAATGGTTAATCGGGGTGACTTAGGTACATTAATAGTCGTTATGGAAAATAAAATGTATAACAAGGGTAAATCTACCTTCTTGTTGCTGTTAGCCGTTGGACTGGTTGGCTGTTCAAGTGCGCCTGATGAAGCAGTAACAGGACAAGAAACAAATCAAACGACTTCTGATGTGTATGACCCGTTGGAAGGCTTTAACCGAACCATGTGGGAACTCAACTACGAATATTTAGATCCGTATTTGGTTCGTCCTGTATCACTTGCGTATGTAGAATACACGCCAGTTCCTATTCGTTCTGGTATCGCTAACTTCTTATCGAACTTAGATGAGCCAGCAAGCATGGTTAATAACTTAATCATGGGTAATGGTACGAAAGCCGTGGACCACTTTAACCGTTTTTGGATTAACTCGACGTTCGGTATTTTCGGTTTATTCGATATTGCAAGTGCCGCGGGTATTACGAAGTACGACGAGAAAGCGTTCAGTGATGCAGTAGGCCACTATGGTGTTGGAAATGGTCCTTACTTCATGGTTCCAGGTTATGGTCCGTATACCTTACGTGAAGTGACAGATACCGTAGATAGTACGTATTTACCCCTCTCTTATCTCAACTTCTGGGCGAGTTTGGGTAAGTGGGCGTTTGAAGGAATGGAGAAGCGTGCTTTATTAGTACCGCAAGAAGCGCAGCTAGACTCGTCGCCGGATCCATATATTCTAACTCGCGATGTTTATATCCAGCGTCAAAACTTTAAAGCAGAAGTTGAAACGGTAGAAGAAGTTAACATCGAAGAAGAAGAGTATTTAGATGAATATCTAGAAGACTTTTAAGCGTTGTTCTTCATAATCGAGAAATGAAAAAAGGCTTAGCTGATACTAAGCCTTTTTTGTATTTTGCAGCTTGGTTAGAAACGGTAGTTTGCTTGAACACCGATTAGCCAAACATTACCCGTAGTTTCGCCTACAAATTGGCCGCCGACTTGTTCTGCAGTGTCGTCTGACTTGTAACCACGAGACTCAACGATTGGTGCGTCTTTCGCAAAAATATAGGTGAAGCCAGCGTCTAGGCTGAAGTCTTTCGTCCAATCGTACGTTGCGCCAATACTTAGCCAAGTACGGTCAGTTTCTGGAATAGTAATCGTGCGGTTTTTGTCGCTTACCGCTGAAGTATCGTATGCAATACCAGTGCGTAGCGCTAGCTTAGGATCAAGCTGGTAAGTAGCACCAACAGCAAAGCGATAGTTGTCTTCCCAGTTTTCTACTTTAACCATATGCGTGCCAGCAGTATTTAGACGTGCTTCCAATTTCTCGAAAGAGCTCCAATCCGTCCAGTTAACGCTTGCGTGTAACGCAAGTTGGTCTGTTACTTGGTGGAAGCTTGCCAACTCAGCCGTTGCAGGCAGGTTTAGATACATGTAGCCGTTGTCGCGTTCAGAAGTGCCGAAGCCAAAACCAAGACCTTCAGCATGGCCTTCAAGCTTCAGTTCAACTTCAGATTTGTACGCGAAGCCGATACGGTTGTTTTCATTGATCTGCCATGCTGTACCAACTTGCCAGCCCCAAGCGGTATCGTCACCTTCCATGTATTTTAGAGCGGTACCTTGAGGAACACTGATTGGTTGATTAGTTTCAGGATTTAACCCTACAACGTTATTCTTAGGAGCTGCTGCGCCAAAGCTGCCTTCGCCGATGATGTAACGGATACCACCACCAACGCTGATTGATTCATTGACTTTGTAAGCTGCGTTCAAGTTCGCTTCCATTGTCGTTACGCTTGCTTCGTTACCGAAGTGCGAGGCACCAAAGCCTTTACCTAAATCGGTTTCCATGCCGTAGTTGGTGCCAAATGCCAAACCAATCGCGAATTTCTCATTATATTGGTGTGATAGGTAGAAGTTTGGAATGATTGCATCATGTGCGAAGTCATCTGAAGATGCAGAAGAAGTGCTACCGTGGAAGTTTACATCACCTTCAATATCAATATTTGGGTTCACATAGATTGCACCAACGGACACTTGAGTGCCTTCCAAATAAGTTAGCATTGCTGGGTTACGCCATTGTGCACTTGCGTTGTCAGCCATTGCAGCTTCACCAGCATATGCTCGACCTAGGCCTGTTGCAGAATATTCAGCAAGTTGGAAACCTGCTGCGTTAGCCATGCCCGTTGTGCCAAGTAGGCTTAATGCCACTGCTGTTGATAGAAGAGTCTTGTTGGTTTTCATTCGAATGTTCGCTGATTTGTTTATAACGTGGGACAAAAGTTTAAAGGTAGAGTTTTTACTTTAGAAATGAAAATCCAGCATAAGTAGTCATTTGGAATATTATGCTCTCAAGTGTTGATTGGGTGGTTTAATTATCTAACTGTGAAAGGCTTGTAAATGGTATTCAGCGAACAGCTGTGCGTCCTAATTGTGAGATTTAGATACACGTGTTCACTCAAATTGAGTGGGCAATAAATCGCAGATATGAAAAAAGGCTGGAAATCCAGCCTTTTATATAAAGTATTTTTCTACTAACTAACAGCGAAGTGTTTAGAAGCTACGGCTGTATTGTAAGCCGAATAGAATTGCATCAGCATGAGTTGTTGCTGTTACACCGGTAGAAAGACCAGGAGCTAATTGAGTATTCTCATTAACTTTTACATCTTCACCTAACAAATACGTGAAGCCAAAATCGATGTTTGAGCTATTATCAATATGGTAAGAGAAACCTGTGGAGAACCACTGGCGATCTGAGTCTGGTACCGAGATAGACGTTACTTTATCTTGAGCGCTTGTGTCGTACATGTAACCAGCACGAAGTGTCCAGTTGTTGTTTAGGTAGTAAGTACCACCAATTGCGTAGTGCCAGCCATCTTGCCATTGATAGTCTTTCGAGTAACCACCTTTAAGTAAACCCTGATTTAGGTTCTCAAAATCAATTTGGTCGAAATCTTTCCAACCGATGTATTGGATGCTGTAGTGTACAGCAAACTTAGTGTCTTGGATTTTGTGGAAACCAGAAAATTCGGCCATATCTGGTAGAGGTAGCGTGATTTCCTGACCTTTGTCGTCTTTCGCCGTAAATTCAGGGCTGTAACGATACGCTAGACCAAAACGGTTGTTTTCATCTAGTTCGTACACAGTACCTACGTTAAAACCAACAGCCCAACCATCAGCTTTATCTACGTCCAGAATTTTTTGACCGCCAACCCTTGGGACTGAAGAGCTAGTTGTACGCTTCATTGTGCCTTGGCCGTAGATTAAATCTAAACCAGCACCAAAGCTCCATTGTTCGTTTAAACGGTAAGAACCCGCCAATCCAAAGTTGAAGCTTTTTACATCCGTAAGACCACCGTACTCTGTTGCGGTGTAGTTATCTGAAAATTCAGTTTTAGTGCCGAAATTAGAGTATGCGTTTACGCCCCATGCAAACTTGTCATTTACTGGAACGATTAGGTGAATGTTTGGAGCTATTGACGTATCACCCACATCATCAGTATCAGCAACACTTACAGTATTGGAGCCCAAAGGAGTATTAACGTTATATTTCGCATCTTTCACTTCAATCATTGAAGTAATGCTTTCGAAACCTAGCGAAAGTTCCATTTTATCAAACAGAGCCATTGCTGCTGGGTTACGAGCCATTACTGCTGCATTATCTGCGATTACTGCATCACCAGCAAATGCACGGCCGATGCCAGTTGCTGATTGAGCGTTGATTTGGAAACCCGCTGCCATCGATTGACCTGAGGCAAAAGCTACCGTTACTGCTAGGAGAGTCTTTTTAAACAGACGCGTGTTCTGAGTCATTTGTTTTTCCTTATTAGATTCGTCTCTTTGGACGATAAATTGAGCTTTTGCTCAGTGGCGCAGATAGTAGTATCAATAATTGCTTGGACAAATCCGACCATTGGATAAAATTGAATAAAAATTGCAGAAATGATGTCTAAAAGACGGGAAATTGCACTTAAAATGCATAATTTAGAGTTTAAGCTCTAAATGCTATAGCGGTGGTGAATGTTTTGTGCTCTATTTATACAAAAATGCCGCTAAATAAGATCATTTAGCGGCATTTAACCTTTTGAAAGCTGGAAATCGTCGAAGTTGTTACATCGGCTTAATCATTGATGCAAGAGTCGTAGCGATAGCATCAATATTTTCACCTTCTTCCCCGACTAAAATCAGGCTTGAACTCCCAACGGGCTGAACGACTCCGGTCATGCCATCCTTACTAAAGTCGGTACTTTGTTCGCTTGGAATACCAGTAATAAATAACGTTACTTTACCTTTTGGGCCTTGGAACACCATATGCACCGCATTAGATTCGCCAAAACCGCAGTGGTTTAGGTAGTAAACGTGATATGGAAAGTTTTCACTAAACTGGTAATGAAATGGCGACATTTTCGCATTAATTTGCGAGCTCGGTACATCCTCATCAAGATGACGAACAAACGGCTCTTCATGAATAACGTGTTTCATCGCGGTATCCGCTAAACTGGCTTGTGCTGGAGACACCAAAACATTTCCCCAGTTTACTTGGCCAACTAATAATCCTGCGGTGAACGCAATAGAAGCGGCAAGTGCCATTGCTTTGCGGACAAAGTTTGGTCTTACGACCTTCTCTTCATCAAGTGCACTCGACGTCTGGCTAAATAAAATCTTATCTGCGAGATCTTCGGGTACATCCACATTCATGGCTTGTTTAATTTTTACATCGAGATCCAAAACGTCATCAACAAACTTATTGTTGGCGTCGCTACCAGCTAAAGCTTGCAGAATCTCTTCATCCTTTTGTTTTGGATCCGACAAAATACGACGACGAAATTCTAAATCATCCATTCTTTTGTCCTCTCTTAGTATCTTGAGAATCCAACATCTCTTTAAGTTGATTACGAGCGCGAAATAGTCGAGTCATCACTGTGTTTTTATTTAAATCAAGAATGTCGCCAATTTCTTCTCCACTGAAACCACCGACAACTTGGAGAAATAAAGGCTCACGGTATTCAACATCGAGCTTCATGATCTGTGCCTGCAGCCATTCTTGCTGATGATGTGAGTCATCGCTGACTTTAGCATCATTGCCGTAATCATCGATATCAACTAAATCAAATTGTTTACGTTCGAAGCGGCGCGCATTTTCTCGTCTCAATATTGTGATGAGCCAAGACTTGGCAGCTTTTTCGTCTTGGAGGCTATCGAGTGACTTCCAAGCTCTAAGACAGGTTTCCTGAACTAGATCTTCCGCGACCGCTTTATCTTTGCACAACCAATATGCGTAGCGGTACAAGTCACGATGATACCCTCGGACGAGCGCTTCGTATTTTCTTTGCTTGTCCATATCAGAGTTGACCGGACTGTTGGAATTTTTCTTTCCAAACATTTTTAATATGGCCACAGGAGCCTCCATCCTCGCTCTGTGAGTTTCTTACTTGTTCTGAGCATGACTTTACTTGCTTCATCGCTTAGCGGTTTTGGTTGCAGGATTTGTCATGCAACCCCTTTGACACAATAAGCCATGTGGTTACCTAAAAGTGTATACGCAAATGTCAGATATCATCGAACACGAATTGATATATATTGTTAACAATATCATCATTAGTAATCAATGGCTTGGATAAGTTCACTCGATGGAGCATTAAAAGGGACTTCTGATGGTGGATTCTTGAATTGTTTTGAATCAATAATCGCTTTAGGTGAGCTTAAAACTCGTAAAATCACTATAAAATTGATCTATTTCAAAATATCAAGCAGTGAAGGGGTTATAGTACACCTTGTCATCTCGTTAGTCATTGCGACTAACATGTTGAGCAAGATGACACTTCCTTTTGAAGGCTGACTTTACTTTCTCCTAATCAGGAAACTGATTACTTTTCAATTGGCGTAAGTTAATTGTTTTATAGATATTCCGACCACACAGTTATGTGTGGTTTTTTTTTGCTTCGATTTTACTTTCCGTATACCTCTTACCGTTTTAACTCTCTATAGTTAACCATTAGTAATCGCATAAGAATCAAAGAAGTAGAGTAATTGAACTACTTGCTTCACGTTTATTTAAACGCACGTTTGATAAATTTAACAAATTCATTACAATGCATCAGGTCAGACCTCTTGTATTTAAGGAGAAACAATGGGCAAGCAGGAAGTAAAAACACGCAATGGTGAGCGTGTCGCTATTGTCGCGGGGCTTCGAACTCCCTTTGCTCGTCAAAGCACGGAATTTAGCCAAGTGCCAGCGGTCGATTTAGGGAAAATGGTAGTAAGCGAAATGCTTGCTCGAACAGATATTGATCCGAAGCTAATCGAACAAGTGGTATTTGGACAAGTAGTACAAATGCCTGAAGCGCCAAACATCGCACGAGAAATCGTGTTAGGCACTGGTATGAACATCCATACTGATGCATACAGTGTGACTCGAGCGTGTGCGACGAGTTTTCAAGCGGCGGTTAATGTCGCAGAAAGCATCATGGCGGGAACCATCGATATTGGTATTGCTGGCGGTGCAGACTCTTCTTCCGTCCTGCCTATTGGCGTATCAAAGAAACTGGCCGCTAATCTGCTTGCTCTTAGTAAGACAAAAACAATGGGTCAGAAGCTTAGTATCCTCAAAAACTTGAGCTTTAAAGACCTGATGCCAGTGCCACCAGCAGTAGCAGAGTACTCTACGGGTTTATCCATGGGACAAACTGCAGAGCAAATGGCTAAAACACATGGTATTTCTCGCGCAGAACAGGATGCGCTTGCACATCGTTCTCATACGCTGGCTTCTCAAGCTTGGAAAGAAGGAAAAATCCAAGATGAAGTGATGACGGCTTTCCCTGAACCATACAAAAAGTGGATTTCGGAAGATAACAATATTCGTCATGACTCAACGGTTGAGGGATACGCGAAATTGCGACCTGCGTTTGATCGTCAGTATGGCAGTGTTACGGCAGCGAACAGTACGCCATTGACTGATGGTGGTGCGGCAGTGATGTTGATGCGAGAAGGTAAAGCGAAAGAGCTCGGAATGGAGATCCTTGGTTACATCCGAGGTTATGCATTCTCTGCTATCGGCGTGGAAAAGGACATGCTGATGGGTCCGACTTATGCCACAGCGAAAGTGCTTGAAAATACAGGCTTGGAACTGTCAGATTTGACGTTGATCGACATGCACGAGGCCTTTGCTGCTCAAGCATTGGCGAATGTGAAGATGTTTGCTTCCGATAAGTTTGCTCAAGAAAACCTTGGTCGCTCAAAAGCGATTGGTGAAATTGACATGGATAAGTTCAACGTGCTTGGCGGATCAATTGCTTATGGTCACCCATTTGCTGCGACTGGTGCGCGTATGATGACGCAAACCCTACGAGAGCTAAAACGCCGTGGCGGTGGTATTGCATTGAATACCGCATGTGCTGCTGGTGGTCTTGGTGCGGCAATGATTCTGGAGGTTGAGTAATGAGCGAGCAAAAAGCATTTAGTCTAAAGGTTGATGAGCAAAATATTGCTTGGTTAGCCATCGATGTTCCTAATGAAAAAATGAATACGCTGCAGGCGGCTTTTGCTGACGAAATGAAAGAAATTTTTGCTCAGCTAAAAGACTCCAGTGGTATTAAAGGGATGATCATCCACTCCCTAAAACCGGACAATTTTGTTGCGGGCGCAGATGTTAGAATGCTAGAAGCATGCACCACAGCAAGTGAAGCGGAAGCCTTAGCAAGGCAGGGTCAGGAGTTGTTCCAGCAGCTATCGGACTTACCGTATCCTGTCGTTGTGGCCATTCATGGCCCATGTTTGGGCGGTGGTTTAGAACTGGCTCTTGCATGTGATTATCGTGTTTGTACGGATTCTGACAAAACGCGTTTAGGTCTGCCAGAAGTACAACTTGGTTTATTGCCAGGTTCTGGTGGTACTCAGCGTCTGCCACGTTTGATTGGCCTGTTACCATCGTTGGACTTGATCCTGACGGGTAAACAACTTCGTGCGAAGAAAGCTAAAAAACTGGGCGTTGTGGACGCCTGTGTGCCTGACACCATTTTGCTCGACGTAGCAAAACAGTTTATCGACAAAGGTAAAAACAAGGGTACGAAAAAGCTATCGACGAAAGAAAAGGTGATGTCTGGTAGCGGGCTAGGGCGCAAGTTTGTATTTGAGCAAGCTGCGAAGAAAACGAATCAAAAAACTCGCGGTAACTATCCAGCAACGGTTGCAATTCTAGAAGTTATTCAACATGGCTTAGAGAAAGGCTTCGCTAAAGGCCAAGAACTTGAAGCGAAGCGCTTTGGTGAGCTTGTGATGAGCTCAGAGTCAAAAGCGCTCCGTTCGATCTTCTTTGCCACAACAGAAATGAAGAAAGAAAATGGCACGGATGCGAAACCAGCACCAGTTCATAAAGTTGGTGTGCTTGGTGGTGGTCTGATGGGCGCCGGAATCAGCCATGTGTCTGTTGCAAAAGCAAAAGTACCTGTTCGCATCAAAGACGTTAGCAACGATGGCGTTTTAAACGCGCTCAACTACAACTACAAGTTATTTGAGAAACAGCGCAAACGTCGCATTCTATCCAAGGCCGACCTGCAAGCGAAAATGCTGCAACTGTCTGGTGGTGTCGACTTTACCAGTTTTAATCATATTGATGTCGTAATTGAAGCCGTTTTTGAAGACCTAGATCTTAAGCAAAAAATGGTGGCGGACATTGAAGCGAACGCTAAGACAGAAACTATCTTTGCGACCAATACTTCTTCGTTGCCTATCCACAAAATTGCAGAAAAAGCGGAGCGTCCAGAAAACGTAGTGGGTTTGCATTACTTCAGCCCGGTAGAAAAAATGCCGTTGGTGGAAGTGATTCCGCATGAAACGACGTCAGATGAAACCGTTTCAACAGTTGTTGCACTTGCTAAGAAGCAAGGTAAAACCCCGATCGTAGTGAAAGACAAAGCGGGCTTTTACGTGAACCGCATTCTTGCTCCATACATGAACGAAGCGGCGCATATTTTGTTGGCTAACGAACCGATCGAAAAGATTGATACGGCGTTGCTTGATTTTGGTTTCCCTGTTGGCCCGATTACCTTGTTGGATGAAGTTGGTGTCGACATTGGCGCGAAAATTATGCCGATCCTGGTTAATGAGTTAGGTGACCGATTCAAAGGGCCGGATGTGTTTGATATCTTGTTAAATGATGGACGTAAAGGACGCAAGAGTGGTAAGGGGTTTTACACTTACAAGGGCAAGAAGAAAGATGTCGACAAATCGGTTTACAAACTGCTTAAGCTCGACCCTGAATCTAAGCTAAGCGATAACGATATTGCGTTGCGCTGTGTGCTGCCAATGCTGAATGAAGCGGTACGTTGTTTGGATGATGGCATCATTCGCTCGCCACGTGACGGTGATATTGGCGCGATATTTGGTATTGGTTTCCCACCGTTCTTGGGTGGCCCGTTCCGTTACATGGACCAATTTGGTATTAAGGAGCTCGTAGAGAAAATGAATGAGTTTGCATCGAAATATGGCGATCGTTACGCGCCATGTGATGGTTTGCTCACTCGAGCTGGTGAAGGGACAACGTTCTATTAAACGTTGCTTCGGTAGAGAAAAAGGCTTGCCAGTGGCAAGCCTTTTTCATAAAGAAGAAATGGTTACTTCTTCTTGTCTTTCTTATCTTTATTGTGGCCTTTACCAGGGTTGTCGTCCCCATGAACGCTGCTATTACCTTTTTTGTCTTTATCATTCCACTGTTTTGAAGAGCAATCATCTGATTTGATGGATACATTGTCTCCGCTAAGGCGCACACAGTCGTCACTTAGTTCGAAACCATCGCCTTTGACTGAGATTTCAGCGTGAGCAGATGCCAATGGCAGTATAAGAGCCACAAGTAAAAGTGCTTTTTTCATGATTACCTCATTAAGTTATTTTTAGTGCGGTAATTAGAGCATAAGCCGCAATGGCGCAATTTCAATTTTCTGCCAATTATGGTGCCGATTCAATCTATGAGACCGACAACCTCATGGGTTTGTAGGTTCATTCTAGTAATCGACAATTTTATTTCTGCGCAACTAGATCACCCCAAGCCGCAATCTTTTGGCCGAAGTTGGAACTCTTCAATTGATCCAATTTCTTGTCCTAGATGGATGCGCGGAGCCTCCGAATGCGCTTGACCTTGAGAGTGCATGATCAAACGATTTGCAGTACGAGGTTTCAATTCGTTCACAACGAAGCGAATCATGTCTGCGCGCGTCAGCTTCTTCAACTCCGCCAGTACCTTGTCACGTTGGTTAAACTCAGTGTCCTTATTTCCTATCGCAACCCAAAGACGTTGAGCCCGTCCTCGAAGTGTGGTGTCCGGCGTTGCTATTTGGTTCCACAAGCCGCGCTTACTGCTGTGCCATTGGTAATCGTTTAACTCTAACAGCACCATATAAAAGGCATTTAAAAACTCATCGATTGAGGTAACCAGCTCGGCCGGTGCTGCATTAGGTGACTGCACATACAGTACAATACCAGGGTGACGATTTAGCGGCATATTGCCAGTGCCTACCATGTAACCTAATTGCTGCTTGGTACGGATTTCATGGAAAAACGTTGCCGACATAAGGTGATTGGCCAATGAGTATAGCGCGATACTACGAGGCTCAATATCCTCGCACTGGTGGTAAATAACGACCGCGGAATCTTGCTGGTTACAATGCACCTCACGTTGAAAACTGCCATTTTTACCTAGCATAATGAGCGGACGAAGTGCCTCTTCATAACGTTGCTCGTTAACTCTTAGAGCATCCTTCAAGGTCGTAGCCATGTCATGGGCTTGCTGGCGTTGCCAGTCTCCGTAAACAAACATTTCAACGTGCAGTTCTGCAAGAATGGATTCTACGAATACCGAGAGTTCATCGACTTCGATTTCTTCTAGCGCTTCGACTAAGGTTGCGAAAGGCGGGTTATTGGGTTGAAGTAACCCAGTAAGTGCGTTAAACAGCTGCGAAATAGGGCGATCTTGTGAAGCATTTCTCCAGTTTCGTAACAGTTGTTGTTTGATGGTTTCAAAGCGAGCAGGGCTGAAATCTCGAGAAGCAAAACGGTGCAGAATCATTTCCAGCAACTGAGGCAGCTTTTGACTGAACCCAGAGAGGGTTAAGGTCACGCCACCTTGGTGAGCGTACATGTTGTAACCCATCCCTGCGATTTCTGCTTGATAGGTTTCTTTTGCTAGCGAATCGAGGAACATCTCTACACATAAGCGCGTTTTGACGATGTTCTTTGGTGATGCAACGGCATGAGAGCTGTCGATAGCGACATAAACGACACCTTTAGGCACGCGAAATTCGTCATCTTGCAAATGCCACAGCCGAAACCCTTCGAGATCCTCAATCAACTCTGGCAGCGAGTCACCATTTTCGAGTGGCATGGGGTCGAGGTCGTAGCAAATATAAGGGTTCTTTTTCGGTAAGACGAATTGCCAGCTTGGATCGATTTGTTGATAGAAACGACGTTGGTCTTCACTAAAAGGCGTGACGGAGTAGGGGGTAAAGTACCATTCGGCAGTACGGTTGTATTCCAGGCCTTTAGCAATCAAAGTGACGCGTACATTATCGATGGTTAAGTATCGCAGCAATGAACGCTGTAACTCCTCATCGTAGCCCGCCATTTTGTAGTCACCATAAACCGTGTCTTCCGGTTGATAGTGCTGCATGTTGATCACCAGATGGCTGACGAGATCCATTGGGCGCGATGGCTCTTGGAAGCGAAAAGCCGATTCTAATACCGCTTGTTTTTCGAGATAGCGCCATTCATCTAACCCGTCTTGTTTGATCATCGAGAGGTATTGAAAAACTGCTTGAACGATATCATCAACATGATCTAAGCCGTTTGGCGTCAGGGTGCAGCTTACGGTAAAGTCTCGGTAGTTACTGCCACTCGCGCCGCCGCCCGCTGAGAGAGAAGTAATCCAGCCTTTTTCTTTGAGTTGAAGCATCAAACTGCCTTCTCCTTCATAACCCAACAGGTGAGCAAAGTAGGAGAGTGGCTTCACGCTATAATGCGCATCCATTCCCGGCATGGGAAATGTGAGAATCAGTTTACGGAACTCTTTGAGCGGCTCGACTTGAACCAAAATGCCCGTGCTTTCCTCAGTGCCGATCGGTACATCAATCGATTTTCCACGAAGGTGGTGATTTGGGATGTCGGCAAACATGGCTTCTACCCAAGCTTGCTGTTCATCGAGCAGCTGTGGCCCAAATAGAGTCAGTGTCATCAAATCGGCGGAATACTGAGAGTGGTGAAACTCCACAATTTCGTCGCGGATGGATTTACCATCTCGGTCGCCAAGAGTATCTAAGTTTCCGACAGAGAATTTTGAAAACGGGTGCTCTGGATTGATGACTTCTTTGTTAACTTGATACAGGCGACGAGAATCATCATTGAGTTTGAGCTTGTATTCGGAGTCGACAGCCTGGCGTTCTTTGTCTAATGCTTCTTCGTTAAACAAAGGTGCGGTAAAAAATTGGCTAAATCGATCTAAGGCACTTTCAAAGGCATTTGGAGCAATATTGAAAAAGAAACAAGTGTGCTCTGTACCAGTCCAAGCGTTGTTTGTTCCACCGTGTTGGCTAATATAGCTTTGAAACTCGCCCACTTTAGGGTATTTTTCCGTACCCAAAAAAAGCATGTGTTCTAAATAGTGTGCCAGACCTTGGCGATCGTTTGGGTCGTCGAAGTGTCCAACGTTCACTGCCAGAGCAGCTGCCGACTGTTGAGCTGTATCGGAATGAATCAGCAGTACACGCAGTTCATTGCTCAAGGTAATGTAGCGGTATTGATTTGAATCGTTAGGACTTAGATGCACGATGCGTCTCCAGATTTCGCATTACAGTAATTTAGGCTCCCCTCGCGGGGGGCGCAAAGTTTGCGTTTCGACAAATACTGCTTGCCGTATTTTTGTTATTCGTAGACTTCTGCACAGGCCCATCGCGTTTGCGTATGGGGAAGAACTGTCTGAGTGAATGCTCTGAACTCATTGCACAGTTAAATAGTGTGATGAACTGAGTACATTCTTTTAATAGATTGTTAAGAAAGTCGCTATCTTTAACAAGCGAATTGGTATAATGAACAGATAATTATATCAGTATTTTTGTTTCGTCATTGTTAAAGTTAGCCCCGTCTATCTAATAAAGATAGCAGTCAACCTTTTGGTAGCGTTAGCTATCCCTAGGAAATAACATGAAAATATTCATCATGCGTCACGGTGAAGCCGAGCATTTTGCAGATTCAGACGCAGCACGACAATTGACCCCAAGAGGCAGAGTCGAATCAGAAGTGGTTGCGAGAGCCTGTAAAGAACAGGGTTTTGCGCAATTCGATAAAGTGTTGGTGAGTCCGTACATTAGAGCTCAACAAACTTGGCAAGAGATCAGTGCGTATTTCTCTGCAAAAAGCATTGAAACTTGTGAAGATATTACACCTTATGGCCAGTCCGAGCATGTCTTCGATTTCGCAAGTGCATTAATCGAAGTCGAACAATTGGACTCGCTTTTGTTCGTATCGCATTTGCCTTTGGTCGGTTATCTGACTTCAGAGTTTGTAAAAGACATGACACCACCGATGTTTCCTACATCAGGGCTAGTGTGCATTGAATATGATTTACAAACACAAAATGGTGAAGTGCTTTGGCATATTACGCCATAAGTGTCTAAACCAAAATAAGCGTTTGCAAATTAGAGACAGAATAAGAAAGGCAGGAGATCCCTGCCTTTTCGTTTCGTCGTGTATACAGCAAGCTTGTTACTTTTCAGGAATTGAAAGCAACACTAACAACGCACCATCACCACCAAATTCTAGTGGCGCTTGGTGAAAAGCCATAACGTCAGGATGCTGTGCTAACCAAAGTGGGGCTTTCTGTTTCAGGATGTGTTTCCCAATACCATGTTGCACACACGCACAATGAATCTCGTTTTTGATGCAATAGGCTATCATCGCACCAAGCTCGCGTTTTGCTTCTTGCTGTGTCATGCCGTGCATATCGAGGAACACGTCCGGTACATACACGCCACGACGTAGACGTTTGACTTCATAAGTGGAGACGTCGTCACGTGCATAACGAGTTGGACCTTCATCGTTTAATAGAGGGACAAACTCGTCTGAAAAGTAAAATTCAGAGTCACTCGCTTCACGGTTGGAGCGCTTGATTTCTTTTTGCTTAGTATTTTTTTTTGGTTGCTGGATTATGGTATCCTGTCGCAACTTTTTTACGCCCTGTACTGCTTCCTGAAACAAGGCGAAATCGTCATCGTTCTCGGTGTCTTTTTTGCTCATTAGGTAAACAATTTCATTAATAAACTTTATTGGCAGTATTGTAGCGCTTTTCGGAGGCAATTTTGGATAAGATTTTTGTAGAAGAAGCGGTATCGGAACTGCATACCCTTCAAGATATGATTCGTTGGACGGTAAGCCGCTTTAATGCAGCGAACCTGTTTTACGGTCATGGTACTGATAATGCGTGGGATGAAGCTGTTCAGCTTATCCTGCCAACCTTATACTTGCCGATTGATGTGCCTCCGCACGTATTGAACTCTCGCCTAACGACAAGCGAGCGTCTGCGTATTGTTGAGCGCGTAGTAAAACGCATCAACGAGCGTACGCCAACAGCATACCTAACAAACAAAGCATGGTTCTGCGGTCTTGAGTTCTTCGTCGATGAGCGTGTACTTGTGCCACGTTCTCCTATCGGCGAATTGATTCAAGCGGAATTCCAACCTTGGTTGGTGGAAGAACCTACGCGCATCATGGACCTATGTACGGGTTCTGGTTGTATCGCGATTGCTTGTGCGCACGCTTTCCCTGAAGCAGAAGTGGATGCGATCGACATCTCTACAGATGCTCTACAAGTGGCTGAGCAAAACGTACAAGATCACGGCATGGAGCAGCAAGTGTTCCCAATTCGCTCTGATTTGTTCCGTGATCTTCCAAAAGAGAAATACAATCTAATCGTGTCCAACCCACCATATGTGGATGAAGAAGACATGAACAGCCTGCCAGATGAGTTCACGCATGAGCCTGAGCTTGGTTTAGCTGCGGGTACGGATGGTCTAAAACTAGTGCGTCGTATTCTTGCTAACGCGCCAGATTATCTAACAGATAACGGCATTCTTATTTGTGAAGTTGGCAACTCAATGATTCATATGATGGAACAGTACCCAGAGATTCCATTTACTTGGATTGAGTTCGAGAACGGCGGTCATGGCGTATTTATGCTAACGCGTGACCAGCTGGTTGAGTGTGCAGAAGAGTTTAAACTGTACAAAGACTAATAGAGTCTTGCACTAAACATCAAAACACCGAGCTTTATGCTCGGTGTTTTTTTTATGCATACCTCGCCGATATTAACTCTTTACATCAAAACGTAATAAAGCCACTATGAATCCACGAAGAATTGGAAAGCAGCTATGCTCTGTTTTGAGAGAGCGTGGCGATAAAAAACTTGAGGAAGTAATGGCAGGAAACAGTATCGGACAACATTTCCGAGTGACGACATTCGGGGAAAGTCACGGTATCGCACTGGGATGTATCGTAGACGGATGTCCTCCGGGGTTGGAAATTACAGAAGCAGATCTACAAATCGATCTCGACCGCCGTCGTCCAGGCACATCACGTTACACCACACAACGTCGTGAACCGGATGAAGTTAAAATTCTTTCTGGCGTTTTTGAAGGCAAAACCACGGGCACATCGATCGGTTTGCTAATTGAAAACACCGATCAGCGCTCAAAAGACTACTCTGACATCAAAGATAAGTTCAGACCGGGTCATGCTGATTACACTTACCACCAAAAATACGGCATCCGCGACTATCGCGGTGGCGGCCGTTCTTCAGCTCGTGAAACCGCAATGCGTGTGGCGGCTGGTGCAATCGCGAAGAAATACTTAAAAGATGAGTTTGGTGTTGAGATTCGTGCTTACTTGTCACAAATGGGTGATGTATCTATCGACAAGGTAGATTGGAGCGAAATCGAGAACAATGCATTCTTCTGCCCTGATGCTGACAAAGAAGAAGCATTTGACCAACTTATCCGTGACCTGAAAAAAGAAGGCGACTCTATTGGCGCAAAAATCCAGGTTGTGGCAACTAACGTGCCTGTTGGTCTCGGGGAACCCGTATTTGACCGTCTGGATGCAGACATCGCGCACGCACTAATGAGCATCAACGCGGTGAAAGGCGTAGAAATCGGAGACGGTTTCGAGGTGGTAAACCAAAAAGGCAGTCAGCACCGTGATACGCTTGCTCCTGAAGGTTTTGGTAGTAATCATGCGGGTGGCATTCTTGGTGGTATCTCGACTGGTCAAGACATTGTCGCAAACATTGCGCTTAAGCCAACATCAAGTATCACTGTGCCGGGTGAGACCATCACAAGAGAAGGTGAACCAACTCAGTTGATCACCAAAGGTCGTCATGACCCATGTGTGGGTATTCGTGCTGTGCCTATCGCAGAAGCGATGCTGGCTATTGTGGTGATGGATCATTTACTACGCCACCGTGGTCAAAACCATGGCGTAACAACTGAAACACCGAAGATTTAAGAGCTTTGTGTCATTCCAGCGAGCTATAGCGAGACTAGGAATCTAATTTCAGCGCGATGAAAAGAGAAAGAAACATCTCTGACAACAGAGTGCTCGGATAATAGATCCTGAATCATGTTCCTTCGTCGCTGTTCAGGATGACTGAATATAAAATTATGCCACTCACTGAATCGCGGGTGGCACAATTTTATCAGGCAACCTTTTTTGTTTAAGTAGTTTTTGCTTAATGAATCGAGCCTTCTGTTTCCAAATGGAAAGAAGGCAGACGCCACTTAAAGCGTACCGCAGCCATACGCAACATGTAACCAGTAACCAGTGTAATAATAGTGGCAGTGACATCGGGAACATTGAATTCTAATAGCGCTAAGTACATTCCTGATGCGATAAGAGCGACAGAAGCGTAAAGCTCTTCATGCAGTACCAATGGTGTTTGGCGACAGATTAAGTCGCGAAGTAGCCCACCGAATACACCCGTTACTAACGCTGAAACCATACAAATACCAGGGTGCAAGCCCATGCCCATCGCAATTTTTGTTCCGATGATACTAAACACGATTAAACCTAGTGCATCGAGGCGAATGAACAGACCTTTCAGCTTAATCACCCATTTCGCTAAACCTGTTGTTAGCACACCTGCAACACACGTAATTGCAAGGAACTCTGGGTTTTTTACCCAACCAAGAGGGTAGTGGCCTAATAGAATGTCACGTACGGTGCCACCACCAATGGCCGTTGCGCTGGCCACCAACATAACACCAAACCAGTCCATCTTTCTTCTACCAGCACTTAACGCACCTGTCATGGCTTCAGCCGTGATACCAATGATATACAACACACTTAGCAACATAGGGAAACACTCAACGTAAAAAGTCACTACGTTCTACGAGAATCAGCGTAGGCGAAGTAACAACACTTACAAACGGTTCTATCTCTCTTAAAAAGTGATTAAAACCAGCAACATGCTTGTAATCAAACGGCTTAAAAATAGCGGTTTGAACGGCATCAAAATAAGGCGAGAGTGTAGTGGTAAATAAGTACGCTGACGAATGAGAAATTGTATGGAGAAAGCGACCTTCAGATAAATTCAACTAATAACCAAAAATGTGGGGGTGCCTTTACCTCATAACTAAAAACAGCGACAATATGCAGCGCATGTCAAACTGAAGTACAAACTCGACGATGACCCACGAATATCAAGACTTAATCACCATTTTTAATGACACCTTTTTAGAACAATTTAATACGAAATTAGAGTTAGGTGGTGATGAGCCTATTTATCTTCCTGCTGATGATGAACACCCTCATCATCGGATTATTTTTGCTCGGGGTTTTTACGCCTCTGCTTTACACGAGATCTCGCATTGGTGTGTGGCTGGTCCAGAGCGTCGTTTGCTGGAAGATTTTGGTTATTGGTATGAACCCGATGGGCGAACAGCAGAAGTTCAAGCGGAGTTTGAGAAAGTTGAAGTGCGACCTCAAGCTTATGAATGGATTCTGGCACAAAGCGCTGGCTTCCCTTTTACGGTGAGTTGTGACAATCTACACGGCGATTTTGAACCAGATAGGCTCGGCTTTATGAAAAAAGTGCATAAAGAAGTGCTAGGTATTTTGGACGTTGGCTTGCCTTTGCGAGTGAAAATGCTTTCTGATGCCCTGCGCGCATTTTATCAAACTAAGCCATTGGAAGCGTCGGACTTTTGCGTTAAATAACCACTAATAACCTCAGAGATACACCATGATTATTGAATTTGAAGAAAAACTACTGGAACTGATTGATGCTCGAATTGAAACAGCATCTGACGATGAATTGTTTGCTGGTGGTTATTTACGTGGTCACATCTCTTTATCCGCGGCGTCTTGTGAAGAAGAAGGGATTAGCGATATTACTGAGCTGAAGTCACGCATTGAGAGCAGCTTAGAAGATGCGCGTACCGAGTTAAGCCCGGCCGATCGCGTGATTGTCAGTGATTTGTGGCAAGAGCTCCAGGCTCAGGCTTAGTCCCTAAGCAGCGTTCTCCCTTTATTTAATCCTAGTAATTTACTACTTCGAAAAATTCGAACCTCTCCATAAAATTTTTGTGGTTGTAGCGAAACTGTTCAACTTTTATTCTGATCAGCATAAAACGTGAACAAAGGATTACAACCATGAAAATTGTCGCATTTGGTGCATCTACCAGCTCTACCTCAATCAACAAACTACTTGCTACATACGCAGCAAATCAAGTCGAAGGCGCTCAAGTGAATGTTCTAGACTTAAACGATTATCAAGCGCCAATGTTTAGCGAGGACAAAGAGAAAGAAATAGGTAAAGCTGAAGGGGCTGTCGCGTTTTTACGTGACTTGGCGGAGGCTGACGCTCTCGTTGTTTCCTTCGCAGAGCACAACGGTTCGTACCCAGCGGCCTATAAAAACTTGTTCGATTGGGCGACGCGCATTGAGCGTAATGTATTTCAAAACAAACCTGTCGTTTATTTAGCAACTTCCCCAGGTCCCGGTGGTGCACAAAGTGTTCTTGCGGCGGCGACAGGTTCTGCACAATTTTTTGGCGCGGATGTAAAGGCATCGTTATCTGTGCCGAGCTTCTACGAAAATTTTGACGTGGAATCGGGTAAGGTTGTAAACCCAGAAGTGGCAGAGCAAGTGAAACAGGCAGTTGCACTGCTGAAGTAATCTCAGTACGAGCGACTTAATGAGTTAGCGATTCCCGACATGTATCTGTGTCGGGAATTAAAACGAGAGAATACTCTTACAGCTCGGTAATGGCTTTGCCTTTTCTTAGTTTACGAACCCACATTCGACTTGGGTGAAGTTCGGTCAATACATCAACCGGTAATGGCAGCGGGTCCCCACAGATCTGGGAGGCCAACACTTCAGCTAATAATGGTGCAGAGCTCAGTCCACGAGATCCTAAACCTAAGAAGCAGAATAAGTTAGGGTACTGATGAATGGTTTCTACCTCTTCTGCTTTTTGATTTTGTAAGTTGGCGTATTGCGTTTTGATCGTCTCAAAGTCACCCACATTCCCGACAAATGGTAAATGATCCCGGCTAACACAACGAATACCTTGGCGAGATTGATTACCAGTGATATCTACCTCTTTTGCCCATGTTTGATTCGGTACACATTTCACTAGCTTTTCCGCATTATCTTTTTGGGCGTTTTCATCAAATTCGTAGTCAAGGTGACTGCGGTCGTAGCTTGCACCGATACACAAGTGTTGATTACTTGGGTTAACAGGTGTCATGTAACCGTCGTAACACAACACCGTTTTCAGCTGACTCAGCGTTTCGGTTGCTGGCGCGTGACTGACTTGTCCTTTCACTTGTCCCATTGGTAGGGAAGCGGTTTGACTCAATGTCTGGAACTCATGGCCGTTCGCAATTACAACCGTTGAGTGCTCAAATGTTTGACCACTCGCCGTTAGTAGCCAGAGCTGACGCTTTTCATCCCAATCTAATGCCTCAACATGGTGTTCAAACTTCGTTGAGAGTAACGACGTCTTCTCCAATTGTTTAATTAACCCGCGAGTTAACTCGGCAGGGCACAGCCACCCTCCCATTGGGTAGTGCACAGACGCCATATCAATAGGTAACCCGATAGTGTTCGCAGTTTCCTCGGCGGACAGCTTTTGAATGAGCTCTGGAGTGAAGTTACCCGCAAGCATTTTCTCCAGTTTGTCTGTGGATTTGTCATCCCACATCAACTGAGTTACGCCACACCAGTCATGACCAAAATCGATCTCTTGTGCTGCTTGTTCAACAAACTGACGTGCGAACAAAAATGCAGGAGCAAACACTCGTGAAACACCCGTGTGCGGGCCATTAAGCAGCGGATAAACGGCTCCTTGTCGATTGCCTGAAGCTCCTTTGGCTGGTTGTTTGTCTTTACAGTAAAGGGTGACGTTTTGGCCACGACGAACTAACGTTTTCGCTAACGCCGCGCTGGCTATACCACCACCAATGATGGCAATCGAATCAAGATTGCTAGATGCTGTGCGATTGAACCAAGGGAGATGGTTCGACTGCTTTTCACCTTGCTCCATAGAGCCGGCGATCATTTCTCGTTTAGTGCCGAAACCTTTCACCTTTTTCATTGTAAAGCCAGCTTCGTTCAAACCACGACGTACAAAGCCTGCTGCGGTAAACGTGGCAACTGTACAATCTTGCTTGGCTAGCTTTGCCATGTTGTTGAACAGGCCTTGGTTCCACATTTCTGGGTTTTTGCTTGGCGCGAATCCATCTAAGAACCAAGCATCAATCAAACCTTGTTCGTTGTATGGGACTTGCGGCATGCAGTCTTTAATGTCACCAAACCAAAGGTCGAGTGTTATTGCACCGTCTTCTAAAACAATGCGATGACACTCCGGCACAGCGGCAGGGTAGTGCTTTTGTAACTTTTCCGCGTACTCAGCTAGCTCAGGCCAAGCTTCATGCGCCTTCTTTAAATCGGCTTTGCTTAATGGGTATTTTTCAAAGCTAATAAAATGCAGCTCTTTCAATGTTGCGTCCGGATGCTGACGACGAAACTCACTAAACCACTGGCATACTGCTAAGAAGTTTAATCCCGTGCCAAATCCTGTTTCACCAATGACAAAACGTCTTTGGTCAAATTCCTGCCATCTTTCTGGGAGATGATTTTGTTTTAAGAAAACGTAGCGTGTCTCTTCAAGACCGTTTACGTTAGAGAAGTAAACATCATCAAATTGGTCTGAAACCGGAGTACCAGCTTCGTTCCAACCAAGTTCTGCGTTTTTTATTGAAGTCATAATGGTGCAAATTTGTGATTTGGCGCGGTAAGAATGGGGCGATTGTACGAATTTATGGGAAAGCTGACCACTTTTGTTGAATATCTTAGTTATCATCTAGCGGATTTTTGAATTATAGGAATGTCATAATGAAACGAGTCGTAATCACCGGTATGGGTATTGTTTCAAGTATCGGTAACAACGTCGAAGAAGTTCTAGCGTCTCTTAAAGCGGGCAAATCTGGCATCACTGCATCTGAGCAGTTCAAAGAACACGGTCTTCGTTCGCAAGTATGGGGTGACCTAAAAATCAACCCGGCGGAACACATCGACCGTAAGCAGATGCGCTTTATGGGTGATGCGGCTGCTTATGCATACCTATCAATGGAGCAGGCAATCGCAGACGCTGGTCTTACAGAAGAGCAGGTTTCAAACGATCGTACCGGTATCGTTGCAGGTTCTGGCGGTGCTTCTGCATACAATCAAACGGTAGCGACAGACACGATGCGCGCCAAAGGCGTAAAGCGAGTTGGTCCTTATATGGTTCCTCGTACTATGTCTTCTACTGTTTCTGCTTGTCTTGCTACGCCATTTAAGATTCGTGGCGTGAACTACTCAATGAGCTCTGCATGTGCAACATCTGCACACTGTATCGGCCATGCTATGGAGCTTATTCAACTAGGCAAACAAGATATTGTTTTTGCTGGTGGCGGCGAAGAGCTAGATTGGTCTCAAACTATGATGTTTGATGCGATGGGCGCACTGTCAACCAAATACAATGACACGCCAGACAAAGCATCTCGTACATACGATGCAGACCGTGACGGTTTTGTTATCTCGGGCGGCGGCGGCATGCTGGTTATTGAAGAACTAGAGCACGCACTGGCACGTGGTGCGAAAATCTACGGTGAAATCGTAGGTTACGGTGCGACATCAGATGGCTACGACATGGTAGCGCCATCAGGTGAAGGCGCAATTCGTTGTATGAAGATGGCGATGCAAGACGTTGATGGTGTGGATTACATCAACACGCACGGCACATCGACACCAGTTGGTGACGTGAAAGAGCTTGGTGCTATCCAACAATTGTTTGGTGAGAACAGCCCTGCAATCTCTGCAACAAAAGCAATGACTGGCCACGCACTCGGCGCAGCGGGCGTGCACGAAGCAATTTACTCAACACTTATGCTAGACAAAAACTTCATTGCTCCAAGCATCAATATTTCAAACTTGGACGAAGCAGCACAAGGTCTGGACATCGTGACAGAAGCGCGTGATGCAGAGCTAACGACCGTAATGTCAAACAGCTTTGGCTTTGGCGGCACAAACGCAACTTTGGTTATTAAAAAGTACCAAGGTTAACTGAATTTGTTGGCGCCTTGCGAGAGTACTGTAAACGCCAACAATCCAGTTTCCAGAGCTTGATCAGTCACACTGATCGAACAGACGCAGACTCTATCCCATGGAGAGCGGGATAGGATCCTTTTGTTCTGGAACTTTGCCCGGCTATTTAGCCGGGCTTTTTCTTTTCTCTGTTTCTGCTTTTCTCTAGGCTTCCCGTCAATCGATTCTATAGGAGTTACCTCCTTGAGGTTTATTGGTGTTATATCTTGAGATTTTTCGGGAAAAGGGCACAATCGCTTTAGTTTCGCATCTTGCGAATAAACGAACTCTTACAAATGGATGTTAGAACGCTGGCGCTATGAAAATTATTGTTGATGAAAATATGCCGTATGCTGAAGAACTATTCAGCCAACTCGGTAACGTAATTCTAAAACCAGGTCGTACACTGACCGCCGATGATTTAGTGGATGTTGATGCCCTAATGATTCGCTCAGTCACCAAAGTGAATGCTGACCTGATCAGCAAAGCAAACAAGCTGAAGTTTGTTGGTACGGCCACGGCAGGCATGGATCATGTTGACCAAGCACTCTTAAAAGAGAAAGGCATTTTCTTCACTGCGGCGCCAGGGTGTAACAAAGTGGGTGTGGCGGAATACGCGTTCAGCGTGATGATGGTGCTCGCTCAGCAACAAGGTTTCTCGGTATTTGACAAGACGGTAGGTATTATTGGTGCAGGCCAAGTAGGTAGCTACCTAGAGAAATGTTTGAAAGGCATGGGTATTAAAGTTCTCATCAATGACCCATTCAAACAAGAGGCTGGTGATCCTCGTAGCTTTACTCCGTTGACAGAACTGATTGAAAGCTCAGACATCATTACACTACATACGCCAATCACCAAAGATGGCCCATACCCAACGCATCATTTGATTGATGAGAAGGTATTAAATGGTCTCCGCAGCGATCAAATTTTGATTAACGCGGCTCGAGGTCCCATCGTTGACAACGCTGCTTTGAAGCAACGTCTTTTGAAAAATGATGGCTTTACAGCGGCACTCGACGTATTTGAATTTGAACCAGAGGTTGATATGGAGCTTCTGCCTCTGCTAGCATTCGCAACCCCTCACGTTGCAGGCTACGGCTTGGAAGGGAAAGCTCGCGGTACAACGATGATTTTCAACAGCTACTGTGAGTTCTTAAATAACGAACTACGTGCGCATGCCAGCGATTTACTGCCAACCGCGCCTGTTCCTACTATGGTATTGGACAGAGCTTGGGACGAAGCAACACTGCATAACATCACGCAGTTAATCTATGATGTGCGTAGAGATGACGCTCTTTTCCGCCGTGAAATCAGTAAGCCAGGCGCTTTTGACCTGATGCGTAAAAACTACTGGGATCGCCGTGAATACAGCGCTGTCACGCTAGTGGGTAACAAAACATGTAACCTTGCTCCATTAGCAGAACTAGGTTTTCAGATTGAGGTAAGTCAATGAGCCAGCAATATAATGTTGCCATTTTAGGTGCGACCGGTGCGGTCGGTGAAACAATTTTGGATGTACTTCAAGAGCGCAAATTCCCAGTAGGCGAAATCTTCCTACTCGCGAGTGAGCGCAGCGAAGGCAAGACTTACCGCTTCAATGGTAAAACGGTACGCGTTCAAAACGTAGAAGAGTTCGATTGGTCTCAAGCGCATATCGCACTGTTTTCTGCTGGTGGTGAGCTATCAGCCAAGTGGGCTCCAATTGCCGCTGATGAAGGCGTGATTGTTATCGACAATACATCACACTTCCGTTACGAGTACGACATTCCTCTTGTTGTGCCAGAAGTAAACCCAGAAGCGATTGCAGAGTTTCGTAACCGTAACATCATCGCGAACCCGAACTGTTCAACCATCCAAATGCTGGTGGCACTAAAACCAATTCACGATGCGGTGGGCATTGAGCGTATTAACGTATCAACTTACCAATCGGTGTCTGGTGCAGGCAAAGCGGGTATCGATGAGCTAGCAGGTCAAACGGCGAAGCTGCTAAACGGTCTGCCCGCAGACAAGAAGCAATTCTCTCAACAGATCGCGTTTAACTGTATTCCACAAATCGATCAGATGATGGAAAACGGCTACACCAAAGAAGAAATGAAAATGGTGTGGGAAACACAGAAGATCTTTAACGATCCATCAATCACAGTCAATCCAACGTGTGTACGTGTTCCTGTATTCTACGGTCACGCAGAAGCACTTCACATTGAGACTCGTTCACCTATCGATGCACAAGAAGTCGTTAACTTGCTTGAACAAACTGATGGTATCGAAGTGTTCCACGGTGAAGACTTCCCTACACAAGTTCGCGATGCGGGCGGTAAGGACCATGTAATGGTTGGTCGTATCCGTAACGATATCAGCCATCATAGCGGAGTAAACCTGTGGGTTGTTGCTGATAACGTGCGTAAAGGCGCGGCAACTAACGCGGTGCAAATCGCAGAAGTTCTGATCCGCGATTACTACTAAGTCGCTTACAGTTCATTTCAAAGCCTCGCACAGTGCGAGGCTTTTTCGTACGAACGAAACAAAATAGTGTGAGATTAGTACGAATATGGCGAGAGCCACACATTTTTTATTCTCAACGCTATAGTTTTGCATGCGATATCCGATATATTTAACCGATCACCATTTCAAATTGTATCTAGCACAAAACTGAGCCTTCTATGCGTCAAAATTATAAGCGTTTGTTAGCAGCCCTTGTGTTGATGAGCGCGACTCAGACATCATCAGTGGTTCAAGCCGAAGGAATTCGTCTTGTTGGACCGTCTGGTGAAGTGCAATCATCTCCGAGCTATGCTGAAGATATTGAGCGAGCATTACCTGCTCCTCCTGCGAATACTCAACCGTCACGTTTCTTTGGTCCGACTGGTGAAAATCAAACACTATGGTCGATCGCTTCAGAATTACGACCTTCACGCGGTGTTACCGTTCAACAAACGCTTCTTGCCATTTACCGAATTAACCCTCAAGCGTTTGAGAACCAAAACATTCATGAATTGATCCCAGGTAGTCGGCTACGAGTACCTTCTCTAGAGCAAGTGCAAAGCGCGACCACAGCGCAAGCTGTTGCGATTATGAAGGCGCATGAAGCTAAGTTAAAACAGCCGAAGCCGACAAATAGAGCGACGCCAGCACAACGAGTCACCGAGCAACCAAAGCCACAAATTAAAGTAGAACCCAAGCCTGCGGCTAAGCCAGAGACAGTGGCAGCAACGGAGCCAAAACCAACTCCGAAAACAATACCCGTCATCCCTGCGCCACCAGTAACCACCTCTCCGCAGGGTGAAAAGCAGGTCAGTGCGCTAAAGGACAAACTTCAAGGCTCACAAAGTGAATTAGAGTCATTAGAAGAGAAGAATCATCGTCTTCGATTGATGCTGTCAGAAATGCAAAGCGAAGTCGAAACTTTGAAAAGTGAGCTGAATGACGAAGAACGCATTCGCTCGGAAGTCGAGAAGCTGCTTGCTGAAGAACGCCAGCGCCTTGCTGAACAACAACGCATGCAACCAAGCACCATGGACAAAATTTTGTCGAATGGTTGGCTTGTTGGTCTTGCGGCATTAATTCCTGGTGCTTTGATTGCGTTGCTAGTTGTTATGCTTCTTGGTCGACGCTCTAAAGCGAAAGAGGAAGATGCGGCTGCACAGGAACAGCAAAACGTTGATCCTCTTGCGGCGCCAATCGGTTTAGCGGCGGCGGATGAGCTTGATGAAGAGCTCACGCTTGATGATGAATTGTTTGCAGATGAAGATATCAACACACAGTCTTTACAAGAAGAGAAGTCAGATTTAGAAGAAGACGTCTTTGCTAACCTCGACGATGAAGAACTTGATTTCAATCTGGAAGGGGACGATGACCCATTTGCAGATATTGGCGATGACGGTGACCTAGATGTTGGTCTGGATGAGTTTGAGTCATCGAACAATGGTATCCAAGTCAACGGCGAAGAAAAAGCGCTTGGTTTAGAAGAAATGGAGCGAGCCTTAGATGAGGTTGCTCCAGAACTAGAAGTGCTCGATGACGATGAGTCTGGCTTCGATCTTTCGGATGATACGAATGAGAAATCAGACTCACTTTCAGACGACGCATTTGCCGAGTTACTTGCAGCCGATGAGCCGTCAGAAGAGTTACCAAGTGACACTGTCGACCAGGATATGCTTGATGACTTGTTTGCTGAACTTGGCAACGATGACTTCGATTTAGATACTGATGAGCCTGAGTTAAAACAGCCCGTTTCGGATGATGACTTTAGTGTTGGAGAGGCATCTGACGACGATATCGATAAGCTATTGGCCCAGTATGAACAACCGGCTAGTGAATCGGAAGTTCGAGAAGCTGACGCCAATGAAGGTCCTGTTCTAGATGAAAACAGTACAGAGCTACTCGATGAACTCATTGATTTTGATGAAGATGACACAGACGAGTTTGATCCACTAAACGAGCTAGAAGCAATCTCTGGTTTTGAAGGTGATGACTCGATCGAAGAGTTAGACGCAGATAGCACAGACTTACTGGATGAACTCATTGATGATGTTACCTCTGAACTTGATGAAGAGACTGAAGCTGATTTAGATCCGTTTGATGATCTGATTCGAGAGGACGAGAGCCCAGAGCAGAATAAATCGGAAGAGGAAGAGTTACTGAAATCACTTGGTTTTGGTGAATCAGACGCCGACGAAAAGCCATCTTCCGTAGTTGAGTCAGAACAAACTCATGAAGATCAGGACATTGAGTCTGGATTGGACATCGACGCTTTATTAAGTGAAAGCCAACCAGACGCTGCAAAAGATCAACCATTAACCGAGCCAGAGGCTGCTTCAGAGCCATTTAGCAGCGATGAATTTCTTGGTGATTTAGAGGACCTCTCACCAGAGAATGATCCTTTAATGAGCGAGCTAGACGACCTATTTGAGTCAGACAGTGAAGAACTTCTGCCAACAGAACAAGAAAAAGCGGATTTTTCTGCTGAACTTGACGCTCTATTTGATAGTGAAGACGATTTACCGCAGCAAGTTGAAAAAACACAAACGGAGATAGAGGAAGCTTCATCACTACAGCAAGAGGCTACCGATACTGATTCAACACAAGAACCATACGTGGAGTCCGATGCTGAGGTACAGCCTCACGTTGAGCAAGAGGAAGACATTCCAGCCTTCACACCGACACCAAATACAATAGAAAATGAATTCGGTGTTCCACAAGAAGAAGATTGGCTACTGGATGAACCTGAATTGGAGCCGGAAACTGAGTCGACCAACGATTCAGAAGATGAATTCAATTTTGACGAGCTAGATCTTCCAGAATTCAGCGAAGAAGATGCTCTAGCATCTATGGCTGGCGAACCTGCGTTAGAAACGTCCGAGTCCGTTGAGTCAGAACAAGTTGAAGCAGGCTTACCAACTGAATCAGAAGAAGAATTCAATTTTGACGAGCTGGATCTTCCTGAGTTTAGTGAAGAAGACGCATTGGCGTCTATGGCGGATGAGCCGGAGTTAGAAACGTCCGAGTCCGTTAAACCAGAGCAAGTCGAAGCTGACTTACCAACCGAGTCCGAAGAAGAGTTCAATTTTGATGAGCTGGATCTTCCTGAGTTTAGTGAAGAAGACGCATTGGCGTCTATGACGGATGAGCCGGAGTTAGAAACGTCCGAGTCCGTTGAACCAGAACAAGTTGAAGCCGACTTGCCAACTGAATCAGAAGATGAATTCAATTTTGATGAGCTAGATCTTCCTGAGTTTAGTGAAGAAGACGCATTGGCGTCTATGGCGGATGAGCCGGAGTTAGAAACGTCCGAGTCCGTTGAGCCAGAACAGGTTGAAGCCGACTTGCCAGCTGAATCAGAAGATGAATTCAATTTTGATGAGCTGGATCTTCCTGAGTTTAGTGAAGAAGACGCATTGGCGTCTATGGTGGATGAGCCGGAGTTAGAAACGTCCGAGTCCATTGAACTAGAACAAGTTGAAGCCGACTTGCCAACTGAGTCCGAAGAAGAGTTCAATTTTGATGAGCTCGATTTGCCAGAGTTCAGCGAAGAAGATGCCTTGGCGTCGATGGAAGAAGAGCCAGAATTACCGAGCTCTGAGACTGCAGATATAGAACCAATCTCCGGTGAGGATGATGAGTTAAGTTTTGACGACGAAGATCTTCCAGAGTTCAATGAGGAAGATGTTCTCGCGTCAATGAACGAGGGTGCGTCAGAGAGCCCTAAGGTTGAAGCAGAGACATCGAGACCAGCTATTCAAGCCGATAACGATCATGATGCTTTGTTTGAAGTATTTGCGCAGCAAAACGGCTTTGATACTGACCCAGAAGTGCAGCCAACAGCGACAGAGGGTGAGCCGCTCAGTAATTTGGATGATGAATCATCAATGGCTAACCTTCTTGCGGAAGACGCAAACTCAGAAGTATTTGAAGGTAAACTAGACAGTGACACCATCGCAAGTGCAGGTATGGATTTTGAAACCATGCTTGATGTTGGAGATGATTGGGATGGCTTTAAACCCGCCGCTGATAACGTAAGTTCTACTGAAGAAGTGCCTGAGGACCAGCGTGATGTTTGGAATTCGAGTGATGCACTAAGTCAGCCAGAGATCGCGCAAGAAAACTGGGCAGAGCAAAGCGACTTGGATGACTTCGACCCGAAGAAAAATCAATTTATGACGATTGATGAATTGATGGCTCAGGTCGACAGAGAAGGTGGTGAGTTCGAAGAAGAAGACCTTAAGCTCGATGTCGGATTGAACGAGTTTCCAGATGTTATCGGCGAGATCGGCGATATTGACGTAGATAACAATGCTGAAGCGGCTGGGAAACTGGATTTGGCTAAAATCTATCTCGAGATGAACGATTCTCAAGGGGCGATTAAACTACTAGAAGAGGCGATTGTTTACGGTGAGGATGATATTCGCCGCGAAGCAAAAAGCCTGATTGACGCCATTAATGGCCGATAAACCGAAACAAAAGGGTAGCGTTTGCTACCCTTTTTGTGTCCCGTTAGTAGGATGCTACCTTTATGTCACCCTTGGTGAAACTGGCAACTTGAGGTGACTTGAGTATATACTTCCCGCCCCATTTTAGAGTTCGAAGGTTAAGATGAGAATCGCATTAGGTATCGAGTACAACGGTACAAACTACTTTGGTTGGCAGCGCCAAAGAGAAGTGAAAAGTGTCCAAGAAGAGCTAGAGAAAGCATTGTCCGTCGTCGCTAATCACCCAGTTGAAGTTCAGTGTGCTGGTCGGACAGACGCAGGCGTGCATGGCACGGGACAAGTTGTGCACTTTGATACCAACGTTACTCGAAAAATGGTAGCTTGGACCATGGGCGCAAACGCGAACATGCCAAGCGATATAGCGGTTCGTTGGGCTAAGGAAGTTTCAGATGATTTCCATGCAAGATTCTCAGCGACAGCTCGCCGTTATCGTTACATTATTTTCAATCATGCTTTACGTCCAGGCATCCTAAACTCGGGGGTTAGTCACTATCATGGTGAGCTCGACGAGAAAAAAATGCATGAAGCAGGGCAGTTCCTACTTGGCGAAAATGATTTTACGTCGTTTCGCGCGGCGCATTGTCAGTCTCGCAGCCCATTTCGAAACTTGATGCATCTGAACGTTACGCGCCATGGGAACTATGTGGTTATTGATATTAAAGCTAATGCGTTCGTGCATCATATGGTTCGTAATATCACGGGTAGCTTGATAAAAGTTGGACGTGGCGAAGAGAGTCCTGAATGGATCAAGTGGTTATTAGAAGCCAAAGATCGCAAACTAGCGGGTGCGACAGCGAAAGCGGAAGGTCTGTACCTGGTAGATGTAGACTACCCAGAAGAGTTTGGGTTACCTGAAGTGCCGATCGGTCCACTGTTTTTACCAGATAATTTGAACTAATTTTACAAACTTATTTCAAAATATCGGTAGTGTTTACATTGAATGTGAACGGAAAACATACGCTATTTACGATATCAAAAATAGGTACAACCAGTTTTTTATCTACAGTAGCTGCAAGATATGGTTTAATCCGTCGGTATTATGTCGAATTTATATCTTTCGCAATGAAGCGGAAGAGTTGAGAGAAAAGGTCTTCCATGAGTTGGCTTGAAAAGATTTTAGAGAAAAGCAATCTAGTAAGTTCACGCAAAGCTTCTATCCCAGAAGGTGTGTGGACTAAATGTACCTCTTGTGAACAGGTTTTATACCATGCTGAACTAGAGCGTAACTTAGAAGTTTGTCCAAAGTGTAACCATCACATGCGTATGAAAGCGCGTCGTCGTTTGGAAACATTTTTAGATGAAGGTAATCGAGTTGAATTAGGTTCTGAACTTGAGCCACAGGATAAACTGAAATTTAAAGATTCTAAGCGATACAAAGAGCGTATCTCTGCTGCACAAAAAAATAGCGGTGAGAAAGATGCGCTAGTTGTGATGCAGGGTGAATTGCTTGGTCTGCCGCTTGTGGCGTGTGCGTTTGAATTCTCCTTTATGGGTGGTTCAATGGGTTCAGTCGTTGGTGCTCGCTTTGTGAAAGCAGTGGATGCAGCCATTGAAAATAACTGTGCGCTTGTTTGTTTCTCAGCAAGTGGTGGTGCTCGTATGCAAGAGGCTTTAATGTCTCTTATGCAAATGGCAAAAACCAGTGCTGCGCTTGAGCGTTTATCAGAAAAAGGTCTGCCGTTTATTTCTGTTCTAACTGACCCTACAATGGGTGGTGTATCAGCAAGTTTGGCTATGTTGGGTGATATCAACATCGGTGAACCTAAGGCCCTCATTGGCTTTGCTGGTCGTCGTGTAATCGAGCAAACTGTACGTGAAGATCTTCCTGAAGGTTTCCAGCGTAGTGAGTTCCTACTTGATCACGGTGCTATTGATATGATCGTTGACCGTCGTGAAATGCGTCAGCGTGTGGGTGGTCTTATCGCTAAGATGACTAACCACAAGTCTCCTTTGGTGGTTTCGGTTAACGAATCTCCAAATGAAGAGCCATATTCTGTACCAGAAGCGGACGAAAAAGGGTAAAGTATCAACTAACATAAAAACCAAAGAATTTAATGGTTAAAGTTAGATGACCCAAAACCCAACTCCTCAAGCCACATCTTCATTAGAGATGTGGCTTGATTATTTAGCAAATATTCATTCCTCAGCAATTGATCTAGGCTTAGACCGTGTCCAAGCGGTAGCAAACAAAGCCAATCTTACCAAACCAGCTCCAACCGTAATCACCGTTGCCGGAACCAATGGCAAAGGCTCAACGTGTGCGTTAATGGAAGCCATTTTACTTGATGCTGGCTATTCAGTCGGTGTTTACAGTTCTCCGCACCTGATTCGTTACAACGAGCGTGTACGCATTAATGGCGTCGATGTTGTAGATGCAAAGCACTGTGAAGCATTCGATTATGTAGAAAAGCAGCGTGGTGATATTAGCCTTAGCCTCTTTGAATTCGGTACACTTGCTGCGCTACGTATTTTCCAAGTAGAGAAAGTTGACGTTGTCTTACTTGAAGTAGGACTTGGCGGCCGTCTAGACGCCACTAACGTTGTTGACCATGATGTTTCTGTTATTACGAGCTTAGCGATCGATCATGTGGATTGGCTTGGTGATGACATCAATGTTATTGGCTTTGAAAAAGCGGGCATTTACCGTTCAGGGAAGCCAGCAATTTGTGGTCAACCAACGCCACCAGCGACCGTGGCGGCTCATGCTGACGATATTGGTTCTGAGTTCTTCCAAGTAGGTATTCAGTACGATTACCAACTAACTGATAATGGTTGGAAATGGAGCAGTGGGGCATTTGAGTTAGAGGATTTACCAATCCCATCGCTACCATTACAAAATGCAGCCACTGCACTGATGGCACTAGGGGCTTCGGAATTGCAAATCACTGACATAAATATTGTCAATGGCTTGAATAATGCTCGTTTGGCGGGGCGTATGCAGGTACTGCATCACGAACCTGAAATAGTCCTTGATGTCGCTCATAACCCGCACTCTGCTGAGTATTTGGTAGAGAGAGTGAAGCAACAATATCTGGGTAAGAATATCCATATTGTGGTTGCAATGCTGCATGACAAGGACATTAAAGCAACCATTGAAGCTCTAACTCCAGTTGCAACACAATGGTATCCAGCGTCGCTTACTGGACCGAGAGCGGCGACCGCTGATGAATTGTGCCAATACTTACCTGATGGGCAAGTTCATTTTGAAAACCCTGTTGACGCCTTCGAGAGTGCGAGAAGCCACGCAAAGACAGGAGACGTTATTCTGGTGGTTGGCTCATTCCATACCGTCGGAGAGGTATTGGAACATTGGCAATCAAATAATAAATAAGTAAAGGTATTTTGATGGCAAGTAAATTCCAAAGTCGTTTAGTCGGCACCATCATTCTAGTCGCAGTCGGAGTCATTGTTCTTCCCGATGTGCTAGATGGTAAGAAACTGCACTACAAAGAAGAATTTGCCAGTATTCCTATCAAACCAGAACTTGATAGTGATGTGGAAAACTTCGAAATATTAGAGCCAGTGGAAGACGACATTACGTTACCGGATTCTCCGGTTGAAGCTGTAGTGCAAGAACGTGAGGATGCTCAAGTAGCCGTTTCTGAGCCCGAGCCAGCGCCAACATCTAAACCTGAGGTCATCAAACAACCAGAGCAAGTTGAGGTCGTCACTCGTCCTGTTCAAGAGAAAAATCAATATGAAGATTCAGCTTGGATCATTCAGTTGATGGCACTTAAGAATCACGAAAATGCTGTCGCGCTTGTCGCGGATTTGCAAAAGCGTGGTTATCAAGCTCACACAAAGAAAGAAAACGAGTTTACGAGAGTGATTGTTGGCCCTGATGTGTCAAAAAGTAAACTTGAACGACAAGTTCAAGAATTACAAAAAATTACAGGTTCAAAAGGTCAATTGCTTAAATTTAAGCCATTAAATCCATAAGAAAACGTTTGCGTCAGCATTTTTTCTGTTAAAATGCGCGCCAACTTAAGATGAAGAAAAGATGAATTGGATAGATTTTATCATTTTAGGTGTGATCGGATTTTCAGCTCTGATCAGTTTAGTTCGCGGTTTTGCTAAAGAAGCTTTGTCTTTGGTGATTTGGTTCGGAGCGTTTTTTATCTCCAGTAATTACTATGCCAAATTGGCGGTGTACTTCACCAACATCGAAGATGATATGTTTCGTAACGGAGCGGCGATTGCGGCGTTATTTGTCGCAACCTTGGTAGTTGGTGCAGTGGTGAATTACGTCATTGGCCAACTGGTACAAAAAACAGGCTTATCGGGTACCGACCGACTTCTTGGGATGGTATTTGGTGGTTTACGCGGAGTTTTAATTGTTTCTGCGGTGCTGTTTTTTATGGATGCATTTACTGCATTCCCAAGCTCAGATTGGTGGAAAGCGTCACAGTTAGTTCCTGAGTTCAAACGTGTGATCGCTCCCTTCTTTGAGCATTTACAAGCAACATCAAGTTTTCTGTCTGGCACTATCTAGTAGTGCCAGCTACTGTCGCCAAATCGAGGATTAGGACATGTGTGGTATTGTTGGAATCGTGGGCACTACGCCTGTAAATCAGTCTATTTACGACGCGTTAACGGTGCTACAGCATCGTGGCCAAGATGCCGCTGGTATTTGTACCATAGAAAGCAATCGTTTTCGTCTGCGTAAGGCGAACGGTTTAGTCAAGGATGTATTTGAAGCAAGACACATGCAACGCCTGCAAGGCGAGGTCGGAATTGGTCATGTTCGTTACCCTACAGCAGGCAGTTCAAGCGCTTCAGAAGCTCAACCTTTCTACGTAAACTCTCCTTTCGGTATTACACTTGCCCACAACGGTAACTTGACTAACGCTAACGAAGTTCGTCAGAAGCTGTTTGAAAAAGATCGCCGTCATATCAATACCACTTCAGACTCTGAAGTATTACTAAATGTACTGGCGCACGAAATTGACTCAGTAAAAGGAAATGTCACGACCGAAGACGTATTCCGCGCAGTCACCAATGTTCATCGCACAATTCGCGGTGCTTATGCTGTGACCGCCATGATCATTGGTCATGGTATGATTGCATTTCGTGATCCACACGGTATTCGCCCGCTGTGTTTAGGTAAGCGTGAAGTTAACGGCAGAGCAGAGTACATGGTTGCGTCTGAATCGGTGGCATTGGATGCGGTCGGTTTTGATTTCGTCCGTGATGTTGCACCTGGTGAAGCGATTTACGCAACGTTTGACGGTGAGCTTTACACGAAGCAGTGTGCAGATAATCCTAAGCTGAACCCTTGTATTTTCGAGTTCGTGTACTTTGCTCGTCCAGATTCGTTCATCGATAAAATTTCGGTATACAGCGCTCGCGTTGAAATGGGTAAAAAGCTGGGCGAACGTATTCGTGAAGATTACGCAAACCTTGATATCGATGTTGTCATTCCTATCCCTGAAACGTCTTGCGACATTGCACTGCAAATCGCACAAGCGATCGATATCCCTTATCGCCAGGGTTTCGTGAAAAACCGTTATGTTGGACGTACGTTTATCATGCCTGGCCAGCAACAACGTAAGAAATCAGTACGTCGCAAGTTGAATGCTATTCGTTCGGAATTCAAAGGTAAGAATGTGTTGCTGGTGGATGACTCTATTGTTCGAGGTACAACGTCAGAGCAGATTATTGAGATGGCTCGTGATTCTGGTGCCAAGAAAGTGTACATGGTCTCAGCGGCTCCTGAAGTTCGTTTCCCAAACGTATACGGCATTGATATGCCAAGTGCTACAGAGCTTATTGCCCATGGCCGTGACAACGATACAATTTGTAAGCAGATTGGTGCCGATGCGCTTATTTATCAACGCCTAGAAGATTTGGTAGAGGCGGTCGGTCTTGGAAACCAAGATATTACTCAGTTCGATACATCCGTGTTTAACGGCGAATACGTAACGGGTGATATTGACCAACAATACCTAGATTTTTTAGATGGTCTTCGTAACGATGATGCGAAAACACAACTTGAAATCCAACAGGATTTAGCAAACCTAGAGCTTCATAACGAAGGCGCATAGGATGCGCTTTCTTAAGTCGTAAAAAAACCAGAGCTTTGGCTCTGGTTTTTTGTTTTCGCTATCTAATTAGTGAATGTTATAAGCGATCACAAAGTCAATAAAGAGGCGAACTTTCTCTGGCAGGTGGTCTTTGTGGTTGTAAAGCATATAAATGTCGCGCGGGTTTGCACTCCAATCTGGCAGTACGCGTACCAAATCGCCGCTCTCGATGTACTCTTTGATCATGACATCTGGCATTAGTGTGATGCCTAAACCTTCGGAACAAGCACTGCGCACCACATTGAGCGCGTTTGCTTGAAAACGACCACGATCAACATTCACCACAGACTCGCCTTTGCTATTAATCAAGGTCCACTTAATAAGTGGGTACCCTTTTAGCAATGAATGGTTAGAGAGCTCTTCTGCATGGTGTGGCGCAGGATTTGAGGTTAGATAGTCAGGGCTTGCAACGAGAATATCCTTCACTTCGCCAATCTTACGCGCGATGAGGCTAGAGTCGCGTTGCGGTCCCACTCGAAAAATTACATCCCATTCAGTAGGGTCAAGCTTGTCCGCATTATTCTCTGTCGTTAGCTCAATGTTGATGTCCGGGTACTGCTTCATAAAGCTGTTGAACATCGGCATCATCATTCGTTTAGTTAAGTTGTAAGGCGCGGATATCTTAATCTTGCCGGATGCTCCTCGGCAGTCGTCAGTGATTTCCTCTGCTGCGGTTGTTAGCCTTTGTAGTAAAGGAGAGCACTCATGGTAAAAACGTTCCCCTGCTTCAGTGAGCGAAAGTTTGCGAGCATGACGGTTCAATAGTCGAAGATTGACAGAGTCTTCTAGCGCTTGAATGCGTCGGGTGATGGTCGCAACCGGGATCATGGTTTTTCGCGAAGTTGCGGTGTAGCTCCCATTTTCGACAACCAGTCGAAACAGGTTTAAGTCATCTAATTTCATATTTCCAGACACATTAAATTACCGATTACGGTTAATTTATAATTAACTTTGTGATCAAAGCTTGCTTTAAGTCAACATGTTGCATCATTTGAACACAGCAACCCTGTTTGAGTAAATACTGTTATACGCCGTAATATTTGTATTAATGCAGTTTCCGAGCTAAGTTTTATAACAAGGTAAAGCGGCCTCAGGTCTTGCTGTGACACGTTTTGCTGGAAGTAAACACAACAAAAATAATGACTTAATAATAAATCTGTTTTTTTGACTGAGCTTTGTGAGGGATAAAGGTATGTTTAAGACTCACAGTCAAACGGCAATGGTCTCGGCACAGGAAGTGATTAATCAAAAACTAATAATGTTGGTGGACGATGATCCAATATTTCGTAAAGTAACCAATGCCTATTTAGAAAGTCAGGGTTTTAAAGTAGTAGAAGCAGAAAACGGCCTAGAAGCGCTTCAACAACTCAGGGAATGCCAACCCGATCTTATCTTATGTGATTTATCGATGCCGGTCTTAGATGGTATCGAGTTCGTCGAAGAAGTTAGTCTCGAATACCCATATATGCCGCTTATCGTGGTATCAGGCACGGATGAAATGTCCGATGTCGCGAAAGCGTTGCGATTTGGTATTAAAGATTTTCTTCCTAAACCGATAGGTAATTATGAGCACCTATCTCAGGCGATAGAGAATACGCTAGAAGATACCGATAGCCACTTCTCAGAACAACGTGACTTTTCAAGTCAGTGGTTCAGGGTTGATGATGGTGGTGAAATCCCGGATGAACAAGAGCTGTATTGGCATCTGGAGTATTTGCAACAGAATCCGAGTGCGGCAAGAGATTTACTGCAAGCGCTATTGCCAGAGAAGGATGCTGCTCAGGGAGATTGGCGCTGCTCGTATCGTTTATTGCAATCGACGGATGTGATGCCCTTGGTTTTCGATTATCGTTGGTTAATGAATGGTCAATTTGCGTTTTATCTCGTTGATTCTGCTTCCCAAGCTAATGATGGAGTTGCGACGACATTGCTCGTTAGGGCATTGTTTGACGACTATCTCCGTAACTTGAAAAGTTTCAGTGCTGATCTCAAGGACATGGTAGGGATCATTGAAAAAGGAATTGAGTGTTCGGAGTGTGCGGGTGCAGTCAATGCTGTGTTTGGTGTCGCCGACCTCGCTTCATCCTCGGTCTCTATATTGCCTGCGGGTTTAGATAGCCATTGGTCTGACGGAAATACGAATCAACACATCGCAGCAGGTAACCGTTTAGGGGGAGGAAGTATGAAAAACTTCATCACCCGCGATTTACCGCTTAGTGTTGCAGGACAGTTATCTATCGGGTGTTTAGGTTCTTCAAGTTTTAGTTTAAGTATTACCCGGAAATCCCGACTAGTATAATTATGACTTGCAAACCAATAAGCAGCGTCCTGACGCTGCTTATTATCTTTTTAGAACCACCAAAACAACATACGTTTAGTTCAATAACCTTACTTTTTACTGGTGTTTAGATTTGGCTGTTTAATGTATAGTCAGCGCTTAAAACAATAATGACCCATTTGTGCAACGATAATTTAACGCTGTGCCTTGGGAGAAGCAAAGTCAACTAGTGAGAAGACACATCATGGCAGACAAAGATTTTAAAGAGCCTTATAATATTTTTTACTTTTTAGGTTTTATTGCAGTTCTTTTGATCCCAACACTTCCTGCAACGCTAACCTGGCTTCGTGTAATGAATGGTTACGCAGGCTTTTAATCTAGCTATTTTGTACCGGAGTTCACCATTCGTATTAAGCGTTACTTTTTCAATACTGTTGGTGGACTCTGTATTGTGCTCGGCATAGCCGGCATAGCCCTTCCACTGTTACCCACCACACCTTTTATTTTGCTTGCTAGCGCATGTTTTATGCGTGGTAGCCCCGCATTTCATCAATGGTTACATAACCACAAAACGTTTGGACCCATTCTCGACAATTGGCATAAGCATCGGGCTGTTACTTCAAAAGTAAAAAAGCGTGGTGCGATTTTTATTGCGCTTAGTTTCATGGTTTCAATCGTTGTTGTCCCCCTCGTTTGGGTAAAAATTGGTCTTTTAGTGATGCTAATCGTTTTACTCAGCTGGTTTATGCGTCTGCCTGTGATTGAGTTGGTTGCTGACCGAGAAGAAAATCACTAAGATTGTAGAGAATAGTGTGCCCGCTCTTCGAGTGGGCGTTTGTATTTTCAGCGCCTGTGACTTTTACGAAAATAAGCACATAGTGGTGAAAACCTATTGTTCGTTGCCCTCGTGATACTGCGATTAGAGAGGGCGATGAGCCAATCTAAGTAAATCGGTATTATGACTACAGAAACAATTTCACTGATCAAATCTAGCATCAAAAGCATCCAAGACTACCCAAAGCCAGGCATTCTATTTCGTGATGTGACGAGCCTTCTTGAAGACGCGAAAGCATACCAAGCGACGATCAACTTACTTGTTGAACGTTACAAAGATATGGGCTTTACCAAGGTTGTGGGTACGGAAGCCCGTGGCTTTCTATTTGGCGCGCCTTTAGCGCTTGAGCTAGGTGTTGGTTTTGTACCAGTGCGTAAACCAGGCAAGCTACCACGCCCTACTGTTGCTCAATCTTATGAGCTTGAATACGGCGTTGATACACTAGAAATCCATACAGATGCCATCGTTGAAGGCGACAAAGTACTGGTTGTCGACGATTTATTGGCAACGGGCGGTACTATTGAAGCGACGACTAAGCTGATTCGCCAACTGGGTGGTGAAGTTGAGCACGCTGCGTTCGTTATCAACCTACCAGAAATCGGTGGCGATAAACGTTTAGAAGCACTAGGTCTAAACGTGTACAGCATCTGCGATTTTGAAGGACATTAATACATTCAATGAGTTATTTAGCTTTAGCGCGAAAATGGCGTCCTAATCAGTTTGACCAAGTTGTCGGACAAAAACATGTCCTGACGGCGTTGGAAAACGCACTGGCGCAAAACCGTTTACACCATGCTTATCTGTTCAGCGGGACTCGTGGTGTGGGTAAAACGAGTATCGGTAGGCTGTTTGCCAAAGGCTTGAACTGCGAAACCGGCATTACCGCGACACCTTGTGGTAAGTGTGATACTTGTCGTGAAATTGATGAAGGTCGCTTTGTCGATCTTCTTGAAATCGACGCAGCATCACGTACTAAAGTTGAAGACACTCGTGAACTGTTAGACAACGTTCAATACAAACCTGCTCGTGGACGTTTTAAAGTGTACCTCATCGATGAGGTGCACATGCTATCGCGTCACTCTTTCAATGCGTTGTTGAAAACCCTGGAAGAGCCGCCAGAGTATGTGAAGTTCTTACTCGCAACAACTGATCCACAAAAGCTGCCTGTCACTATATTGTCGCGTTGTCTTCAGTTTCATCTGAAACCAATCAGCGTTGATGATATTCACCAGCAACTTGATTACATCCTAGGTCAAGAGCAAGTTTCAGCAGAGCCAAAAGCGTTGGGTATGATCTCACATGCTGCAGATGGCAGTATGCGTGATGCTCTTAGCTTGACTGATCAAGCAATTGCTTTAGGTAACGGTGCGGTGCAAACTGATATTGTCAGCCACATGTTGGGGACGATTGATACCGACCAAGCGATTCACTTACTGGAGTCAATCAGCAGCAAGCAACCTCAACAAGCCATGGATAAAATCCAGCAATTAGCAGCAAATGGTGTTGAGTGGGATGGTTTGTTGCAGCAAGTCGCAACACAGCTTCATCGAATTGCGATGTATCAAGCGCTGCCAGCGTCGCTAGACCGAGCACAACCAGATGCAGAGAAAATTGAGCTGTTGAGTAAAGCTCTAAGCCCGCAAGACGTTCAGCTTTACTATCAAATTGCATTGAAAGGTCGTGAAGATTTGACCCTCTCGCCAAATGGGAGAGTCGGTTTGGAAATGATTGTGCTGCGTATGATGGCGTTCCGTCCATCAAATAACAGTGGGGCAAATGTTGTTTCTAGTAACTGCGAGCCAGCGTCATCTCCGGCTCAAAGTACCAGTCAACCAAAGGCTGCGCCAGCTCGGACAGTAGCAGCTCCTCGAGCTCAGCAGCCGAGTCCAGCACAAAGCTCACCACAAGTGGCGCCTCAACCTTCATCCAATTCACAACCTGAATATCACGCGAGTGGATATGAGACGGTTCCGCCACAGTATGATATGGCGCCGCCGATGAGCGAAAACCCTGCACCGCAGCATGAAACGCCACCTCAACAAGTGCAAGAGAGCGTTTCAATACCGGCGCGCGGTGGTCTAAGCGGTTTACGTCACCAATTACGTTCTCAGCGTCAAGGCCTACAACAGAACACTCCTCAAAATGGTGGCTCAAAAAAGCCTAAAGCGGCATCTGCACAACCAGAATCGGTTATCGACCGAGTAGCGCAATTGCATGGCAATTCCGCGCAGGTGTCGCCAAACTCAGCTCCGAAGTCGACGGAGCCACAAGTTGAGGAAGCGTATCGCTGGCGTCCAAGCAAGCCTGTTGAGACAAAAGTAAATACAAAACTGACACCTACGCAGCTCAAGCAGGCACTTGAGCATGAGAAAACGCCTGAAATGGCACAAAAGCTCATCGATGAGTCATTAGAACATAATGAATGGGCGAAGCTCATCAGCTTAATGGAGATCCCTAAGCTGGTAGAGCAACTTGCGCTAAACTCTCATTATAGTAAGGAAGGAACAACCGTTTCGTTACTATTGAGAAGCAGCCAAGCTCATTTGAATACTGATAGAGCTCAAGCCGAATTGCTCAAAGCACTTAATACCGTGTTAGGTGAAGAGTGCCACATGAGCATCGAAATAGGGGAGAGTGGAGAAACACCACTTGAACTGAGAGATAGGCTCTACCAAGAGAAATTACAGCAAGCGCTGAACAGTTTAGAAAACGATCCAAATGTTCAATTTATTGAACGTCGTTTTGCTGCAGAGCTTGATAAAGATAGTGTGCGCCCTATCTAATAATCGAATGGAATGGGGTTGAAAACCCAAAGGTATAACCCCATTAATTGATGCAACACCTCATTAAACCAGAGAGATAAACATGTTTGGTAAAGGCGGTATGGGCAACCTAATGAAGCAAGCCCAGCAAATGCAAGATCGCATGCAAAAGCTTCAAGAAGAAATCGCGAATATGGAAGTAACTGGCGAGTCTGGTGCTGGTCTAGTTAAAGTTACTATCACTGGTAGCCACAGCGTACGTCGTGTTGACATCGATGAAAGTTTGATGGAAGACGACAAAGAAATGCTTGAAGATCTGATCGCTGCGGCGTTCAATGATGCAGCCCGTCGTGTTGAAGAAACTCAAAAAGAGAAAATGGCTTCTGTAACTGGCGGTATGCAACTACCACCAGGTATGAAAATGCCATTCTAATCTGCTGATATTTAATTAAGCGGACTTTTAATGCGTACCAGTCATATGCTGGAGCAATTGATGGAGGCCTTACGTTGTCTACCTGGGGTTGGCCCCAAGTCAGCGCAGCGTATGGCCTTTCATTTGTTACAGCGCGATAGAAAAGGCGGTTTGCAGCTTGCAGATGCGCTTAGTCAGGCAATGACAGAAATAGGTCATTGTACTGAGTGTCGAACCTTCACCGAAGAAGAAGTCTGTCACATTTGTACCAACCCAAAACGCCAAGAAAATGGTCAAATTTGTGTGGTAGAAAGCCCGGCAGACATCGCAGCCGTTGAAGCAACAGGCCAATATTCTGGTCGGTATTTTGTTCTTATGGGGCATTTGTCGCCATTAGATGGTATTGGTCCAAGTGATATTGGGTTGGATGTCCTTGATTACCGCTTACGTCGCGGTGATATTACCGAAGTGATTTTGGCGACAAACCCAACAGTTGAAGGTGAAGCCACTGCCCACTACATCGCAGAGCTATGTAAAGAGCACCAAGTTGATGCCAGCCGCATCGCGCATGGTGTGCCTGTCGGTGGGGAGCTAGAGCTTGTTGATGGCACGACGTTGTCACATTCGCTATTAGGTCGACACAGAATTTAATAAAAAGCCGCTGAATTCAGCGGCTTTTTTGATTTTGGGAGTTAGGAACGATTAATCGTTCGATTCTTTACCAAGAAGATTTTTTGTAGATAACTGCACCAAGCACGCCACCCACAATAGGAGCAATCCAGAACAGCCATAGCTGAGAAACCGCCCAGTCACCCACATATACTGCGACTGCAGTGCTACGAGCAGGGTTTACTGACGTATTGGTGACAGGAATGCTGATCAGGTGAATGAGAGTCAAACACAGGCCAATTGCGATAGGTGCAAAGCCTTGTGGCGCACGTTTGTCTGTTGCACCCATAATGACAATCAGGAACATCATCGTCATGACAACTTCAGTCACAAGTGCAGCGATCATCGAGTATTGGCCTGGAGAGTGTTCACCATAACCATTGGCGGCAAAGCCAGAACCCACAACATCGAATCCTGCTTGTCCAGATGCAATAACGTAAAGCACGCCACCTGCGATAAGCCCGCCGATCACTTGTGAGATGATGTAAGGCGTAACGTCTTTTGTCTCAAAACGACCGCCAGCCCAAAGGCCAACTGTCACTGCAGGGTTCAAGTGACAACCTGAAATATGACCGATAGCAAATGCCATCGTCAGAACGGTTAAACCGAATGCCAAAGAAACGCCCAACAGACCAATACCCACTTCAGGGAAACCCGCAGCCAACACCGCGCTACCACAGCCGCCTAACACTAGCCAGAACGTGCCAAAAGCCTCAGCCAAATACTTATTCATGTTCTTTCCTGATCTTTAATTAAATGACCCGCTGAACATAGTCGAGAATTGTCAATAAATTGTGAGGGAGATCGCGCAAAAACCGCAAATGGAACGCTATGTGGCAAGAGTTCTCAAAGGTGAGATAAAAAGCAGAGGGGGGAAGTGCTAAATCTTGAGTTTGCTTTGATTACTGCCTCGGAGAGAAACAACCGAGGTACTAACTTTAAACGTGTGGTCTAGAGTCGCATTACGTCAATTGTTCTAATTCAGTGATGTTGTCGAGTGCTTCTTGATTGGTGTTACCGCATACAATCGGACACGGTTTAAAATCGTGACAGACTTTGGGGCGTTCAGGCTTACCAAATAGCTTGCACAAATTGTCGTCGTTGAGTTGCACACAACGAACACCTGCAGGTTTGCCCTTGGGCATTCCAGGTATTGGTGAAGAGATACTTGGCGCAATACAGCACGCTCCACATCCTAATCGACAATCCATAATGTAAACCTCTTAAAAAATTAAGGGGGCAATTATGGTCATTTCGACGTGGATTGGAAGAGTGAAGAAAGAAAAAAATAAAAGGGCGCGCTTAACATTACGCTCCCTTTTTGGTTTTTTGCTTTTAAATCATCGTGCTTATTTTAAGAAACGGTTATAAACAAACAACAGAATAAATGCGCCTAGTGTTGCGGTAATGATACTACCAATGTTGACGCCAGTTGCTCCGCCGAAACCGAGAATGCCGCCAAGGAAGCCACCTACAAATGCCCCTGCAATACCAAGTAACATTGTTGCAATCCAACCGCCCCCATCTTTTCCTGGCATGAGCCATTTAGCAAGTGCGCCGGCGATTAAGCCCAAAATAATCCAAGAAATAATACCCATGAAAACTCCTTAATGCCTTCTTGATCAATTGAGTAATGGAAACTTGTTTAAGGATAGAACAGTAAAACGAAAGTAGTTGAATATCTCCACCGTTATGTGGGAAGGATGCAAGATCTTCTCAAAACTTGAACTTTTGCGTTGAGAAGAGTATAAATCGCCCCCTAAATTCCCTTGGTGAGACCTGAAGTATGAGCACTCCATTTTGGCAAAGTAAATCGTTAGAGCAGATGACAGAAGAGGAATGGGAATCTCTCTGTGATGGTTGTGGCAAATGTTGTTTGCATAAGCTGATGGATGAAGATACTGATGAAATCTACTATACCAATGTGGCCTGTAGCTGGCTGAACAGTAAAACGTGTTCGTGTAAGGATTACCCAAACCGTTTCACTTCGGGTGAAGAGTGCACCAAGCTGACCCGAGAAGACATCGACGATTTTACTTGGCTGCCACACACGTGCGCTTACCGTCTGTTGGCTGAAAAGCAGCCTTTACCAGAATGGCATCCGTTGATTACAGGCTCTAAGTCCGCAATGCATGCGGCAGGGGAAAGTGTCCGTAACAAAGTTGTTTACGAGATTGATGTGGTGGATTGGGAAGACCATATTTTAAATCATCCTAACCGTCCTTAGTCGAATACAAACAAGCCTTTCATTGATTAAATGAAAGGCTTGTTTACTATTGGGGCTCCCAACTTTGACGTCTCGCTAACGAAATGCTGCTCAGTTTATTATTTAGTGTTGTAAACTTAGGAGTATGATTTCAACGCTTTACACTTCTATTCCTGATTGTTTTGATCAGGACTGTTCCCTATGAGGTAAACATGACGTTTCATTTCCCCCAGAAACTACGCCTGACATCTTGGGTGACATTATTCGCACTTGCCGTCATTATGTTCTCCCCAATGGCTGTTCATGCGACTGCTACTGACGATATCCAAGAGCCTTCTGCTGCCGAAATCTCGATTGACAACTTGAACCGAGAGATTGTGGATTTATCCCAAAGCCTCTCGCAAGCGAGTGGCGACGAGCGTGATGCCCTTCAACTGCAACTATTCCAAAAGAATGAAGAATTAAGAAGCCAGTTAGCGTCAGCGATTGAACGTGAAACTATCTCTCGCGACAAGCTGATCTTGCTAGTTAAAAAACAAGAACAATACTCTGAGGACGCGACGAACTATCTATCGGAAAAAATAAAGAAAGTCGTCGAGGATTTAAATAAGGCTAAGGATGAAGAGAAGCTTGCTCTTGTTAATGATTATCGAGAGCTACAGCGTTATCTTGATGTTAGCTTCGATTCGAGCTGGCAAAATCTCGCTTGGTTGAAGGAGCTAGGGGCCCAAAACGAGCGCGCAGAAGCGGAACTAAAAGATAAAATTGATAAACGTATGCGCTTACTGTCTGCTTCAATTGAGTACTTGAGTCAGCAAAGTGAGATCATTGGCTCCCAACTTTCGTCTAGCCCAGAGTCGGAAAAAGCGTCGTTGCAACTTAGTCAGCTCATTACTAAACAAAGGCTAAATATTGCGACAGAAAGCTTACGCAACCTGATTTCAATTGGTGATAAAGTCGGTTTAGAAACGTCTGAATACAAACGCCAAATTTTTGAAGTGACGGGTAATATCACACATGACTTACTGAATACCAAAGTTGTGTGGTCAATACTGAGTCACTGGTCCAACTCGGCACTGGATTGGTTTGCCGAGAATGCACCGCAGCATATCTTCCAGTTGTTTGTTTTTGCGCTGATTTTATTGATCGCTCGCGGACTGGCTAAGTTAACGCGCAAAGTGGTCCGTAAGGCAGTTGCATCGAAAAACTTAAAACTTTCCCACTTGATGCAGGACTTCTTTATCTCGATGTCCGGCAAATTCGTGTGGGTGATCGGTATCATGGTGGGCTTATCTCAGCTTGGCTTGAACCTAGCGCCAATCCTAACCGGTTTCGGTATTGCTGGTGTGATTATTGGTTTCGCGTTGCAAGACACGTTATCCAACTTCGCGGCGGGTATGATGCTGCTTATTTATCGCCCATTTGATGTTGGTGATTTTGTGTATGCTGGCGGTGTGGATGGCAAGGTAAGCCATATGAGTTTGGTGAACACCACAATCCGTACGTTTGATAACCAAATTATTATTGTGCCTAACAGCAAAATCTGGGGAGATGTTATTAAGAACGTCACGCATGAACGCATTCGCCGCGTGGATATGGTGTTTGGCATTGGCTATGCGGATGACCTCTTAAAAGCGGAGTCAGTATTGTCTGATATCATTACCTCTCACCCTTCGGTACTTCGCACTCCAGAGCCAATGATCAAAGTTAATACATTAAATACGTCTTCTGTAGATTTTATTGTGCGCCCTTGGGTAAAAACGGATGATTACTGGGATGTATACTGGGATGTGACTAAAGAAGTGAAACTACGCTTCGACCGAGAAGGTATTTCGATTCCTTTCCCACAACAAGATGTGCATTTGCATATGGTGGAGAAGCAAGACGCTTAATCACAGATCCCAACTAGTGAAAGGCACTCTAGATAGAGTGCCTTTTTTGATCTTCGGTTAGCGCTATAGTTACAGTTCGTTAAAGAACACCAGTTTCGGCTCGCATTCTAACAAGTTGTCGATCTGGCTAATCAAAAGAGCAAAGTGTTCTGTTTTACCATGAAGCTCAAATGCTTGTTGGTCTTTAAATTGCTCCTGAAAAACGAAGTGGCATGCATTGTCTTTATCTTGGAACAATTGATAACGAACGCAACCTTCTTCATTGCGAGTAGGTTCAAGCGCTCGGGTAAGTACCTCTTTCAACTCTTGTTCTTTTCCCGGTTGTGCATGAAAGGTAGCCGTCAAGTGAATCATAATGTTTACTCTTTTTGTTATAGGTAACGCCCTTGGCGTTGCAGGAACTCAATTTTGTAACCATCAGGGTCGGTTACAAAAAAGAACGTTGCTAAATGCTTTTGTTGATGGTCAAAGGCTTTGATGTCACCAGTTTCAATGCCGAGAGATTTAATGCGTTTGTGGGCTTGTTCAATGTCCTCCACGCTGACGGCAAGGTGGCCGTAACCTGAGCCGTGAGTGTAGGGCTCACTTTGGTCATGATTGTGCGTCAGTTCCAATTCAAAGCCAGTTTCTTGGTTGGCTAGATAGGTTAGAGAAAAGCCATCAAAGATGTATTGATCAGCGACTTCTAGTTCAAGTACGTCACAGTAAAATTGTAGAGAGCGGTCCAGATCACTTACTCGGATCATGGTGTGAATCATTTTTGTCATAGGTACTCCTTGATAGTCCGCACAGGTTAGCGATTTCAAAAGGAGTCTGGGTAGTACTCTAGTACGACAAATTAGAAGATGCTCAAGGGTTTATAATACGGATGCATAGCCTAGGATGGTTATTGCTCGGTTGGTTGCTATTAACTGTTAAGTTGCGCAAGTGCTTGACGAGTGGTCTCTTGAGGTTGGCGGGCGTAAGTGAGGCAAGCGCATCGAAGTAAGGAGGCAAAGTTGTTCACTTTACCATTGTATTCGAGTGCTTCTTGATAAACAGTGCTTATGAATTTAGGAACCGTCATGTTTTGAGCACTAGCGATTTCCTCAAGAATTGTCCAAAAGCTCGCTTCAAGTTTTACACTGGTCGCGTGACCATCAATACGGATAGAGCGGGTGATGAACTGATAGTTGTCTTGGGGTTGCTTAGCAAAGATTTCGCACATTTTCTTTATTCATATAATTAAAGACCCATAATTATTGTGGTGTACGATTTAAAACGTCAACTGTTTTCATGCATAAAAAAACGCTCCCTTGCGAGAGCGTTGAAACATCACGAGTTGTGAAGTAAGTGCAAGTTGATTATTTAATTTGTTGCTTCAAGTACTCGCCTAGTTGCGAGTGGTGCATGATTTTTGATACCGGAAGGATAGTTTCTGCAGGTCCCCAAGCAAATACGTTGACAGGAGTATGCGTATGAGTACCCGTCCCCCATACTGTGTTTTGCTTTGTTGCATGCTCACGCGCTAGCAAGTTGCCACGGTCGTTGTAAGGAAAGAAAGCATCAAAGTCATTGATTGTCGGTACGTTCTCTTCGCTTAAGTATTTGTGTCCAGCGAGTCGGTATGGATTTGGTTTACTTGCTAATACGCGTTCTGCTTGCTCAGGCGTAATCGAAAAATCGCTATTTGCGTTCACGACTTCCGCAAACTTCTCTGGAGTTTGCTCTTTCTTATCAAGCGCTTGGAATTCACTGATCATGCCGTAGTAACTTTTCTTTTGGTTGTATAAACCATCGAGGATCTCGAACTGACCAAAGTTGAAGTTTGGCGCGTAATCCTGATTTTTGAATGCTTCGCCGTCGCGTTTTTGTGGTTTAGGCAAGTTTGCTGATGAGTAGCTAAAGCCAAAAGAGCCGGTTTCGTGGTCAGCAGTAACAATGATCAGGGTGTCATCACGGCCTTTTGCCCACTCATAAACTGAGTTTACCGCTTCATCGAATTTAAGCATTTCATGCAGCATCGTACCTGCATCGTTACTGTGGCCAGCCCAGTCAATTTGGCCGCCTTCAACCATCAAGAAAAAACCGTCTTTGTCTTTTGAAAGAATGTCGATTGCTTTGGTGGTCATTTCTTTCAGCGATGGCTGCGTGCGTTTTGGATCGTTTTTGCTTTGACTGTAGGCAATACCATCGTTCATGCCCGAGTAAGCAAAAAGTCCAAGTAATTTGTCACCTTTAGCTTGTGTGAGCATATCGCGGCTGAAAGCTAAGCTATAGCCTTGGTCTTGCGCTTCGGCAAGCAAGTTGCGTTCGTCTTTGCGTTTCGATTTTAGGTAGACATTACCTTGAGTGAGTTTTTCAAGTTGCTCGTATGTCTCTCCCTTGTCGTTTGTCGACTTTGGAATCCAATGACGAAGTCCACCAGACATCATCACGTCTACGCCTGTTTCGAGCATATCCGCCGCAATATTGTTTTCTAGGGAGCGATGTGGTTGATGAGCGGCAAATGCTGCTGGCGTTGCGTGGGTCATACGCGTATCAGAGACGAGCCCTGTTGCTTTACCTTTACTTTTGGCTTTTTCCAAAATAGTTTCGACATGGTTGCCTTGGCTATCAATGCCAATGACTTCAGAAGCGGTAGGGATTCCTGTCGCTAGCATCGTAGCTGAGCACGCAGAGTCGACGACAATTGCGTCTTCTGGATTGGTCAGTGATGATCCAATCACACCTTCTTGAGCGAGTTTGTATAACGCTGTGCTTTCGCCTTTGTAAACCGAGTTAGGTGCGTGTTTTGCGTAGGTCTCGAGTAAACCAACTTGTTGAGGACCCATGCCGTCGCCGATCATCAAAATGACGTTTTTGATTTCAGCTGAGAGTGCGTTGAAAGAGAGGGTAGATGCAGCCACTGCCGTAACGATTGGAGATACTAAGCGCTTCATTATATTTTCCTTGTTTATTGAAAGCGCAGGCATTAAAGCAATGATTTATGAAGGTTTTGTGTCGGTAATAAAAGTTTAACCAAATTGTCGTTTTTGTTTGGTTTTGCAGAAAAAATGAGTCGCTCTGTAACGTTCGTTAGTTTGGAAAGAAGAAAGCCCACAAACGTGGGCTTGGATTACGCTTAGGAGTTGAAAGCATGGACTAAAGTTATCCATTCAGTGCCTTCACAAGAAACCTAGTTTAGGGAGCAATAAACGAGCATGTATTATCGGGCCACAAGAGCGGTCGAATTCACTTACGTTTGCATCATATCGTTCTTTGGCCTATTAAATTATGGGCTGCAGTAAGTGTTTGGTTCAAATAGGATTTGTTGTCGTGACGATTATCAGACTGGTTATCAGACTAATGCCAGTATGATGCCACCAACGGTAAGTGCCGCAGAAAGGTATTGACCCGCAGAATATGAGCCATCCTCTTCTTTCTCGATTTTATCGGGGTGATCCATGCCAAGCGCACCATGCGTGAAAGATTCGACCTTTTCACCAACAGATTTATCTTCTGCTTCTATTTTCTTGCTGTCGTGCTCGATTTGTTGCAGAGCGGCAAGTAGCGCTTTGCCTTCGGTCGAAAGCGTCACCTTATTGTGTTCGACTTTCAGCGGCGAAGCACTAGTTTCTTCTTGTGCAATACTTGCTTGTTTAGAGGCGACAGATTGTTTGACATAGCTATTAACAGAAGTGCTTCCTACTGGATTCATCGAATACTCCTTGGAACATCGACACTCGGTCACTGAGTGCGGGTAAAAAGCAGTTATATTTTTATCGGCGGCAAAGTTTATTTCTGAAGCTATTTGGATAAAAACAGGTCTGCTTTTGCCGCTTCTAGTTTCTATTGGTGATCATTAGCAAAAAATAGACCAGCAGGAAGCAGACCCTTGTCACTCGATGAACTCGGAGCGGTGTGATGATGCAACGCAACGGCGAGGTAGTAACTTAAATTGAAGAGCAGCTACTTACATTGAAGATCGTTATTGCGTTTAGTTAGATGTTGATATGCCGCCATGCGGTGAGCATCTTGTACATACCGTACTGGTGGTGCGAGAACCTCTAACTGATAGTCAGTATTATCAGAAAGCACGTTATCTGTTGGGCTAATTACAACCACTTTTAAGCTCGGGTTGCGGCTTAAGATTGATGCTGCCGTACCCAACCCTTGCTCGGTGTGAAACTTGCCTGCAACATGGACAACCTGAGCGCCTGGGTTGTCGTCTAGGTAGCTAACGATAGATTCCGCCATAGTTTCATCCCAAGTAACTTGAGCTGCAAACTGTTTTTCCGTCTGCTCTGGCTTACCGTGATGCATGGATGCCATGAACTTTTCTTTGTACGGACTACTACCAGTGTTGATGGCTTGTGCAATGAACATCCGCTGATCATCATCGAGCTTGTTAATGTAATCTAGCCCTTGTCGACCAATGCATCGAACAATGCTCTTTGGTGCATTTGCTGCAATGACCGGGAGATTTTTCTGCTTAGCAAACTCCACGAGAGGGCGATAGTCGCTTTCATAATTGGGCCAAGCGTTGGCTTGTTTCATTAAGTACTGTTCGCCGATCTCCCCACGTAGGTAAGCGTCAACAACAGGTTGTTTGTCGCGGGTAAATTGTTCCATAGATAACGCGAGTGAGCGGTCGTAGGACGTAAGTTGTTTGAGCATATCGGTTTGAAAGCGATGAACGCCGGCGTGTGTGTGCCATTCACCAATAAGAATGACATCTGCTTGTTGCAGCTCAATTGGCAGTTTGCTTAGAGCGATATGCTCGCCAGAAGGGGTGTATAGTTGGTAGTCGTAAAAACTAGTGACTTCCGCTGAGGTTGCGTGAGAGTTGGTTTGCGTATATGAAGAGCAACCAGTAAGTAAGCCTGCAAAGAGCAAGCTCAAAGTAGAAAAGCGCATTGAAAAGCCTCCAAAAATGTCCGGATGATATTAATGGAGGCTGAGCAATGAATCAATATAAATGATAACTATTTGCGTTTGTTGTTTTTTTTGACTTATTAATTGAGTGTTTTTTTGCGATATACACGCAACATAAAATCAGCCTCACATTGGAAAAGTGTAGCGGATTTCAACTCTTCACGAAGAGCATCGGTTGCTTTCCATGCGAATGGCGTCATTTGCAATAAATCGATTGCGGCTCCGTTTTTCAAGTCCATAACATAGTTAAGATGCTGCTGGTGCTCTAATTCAAACCCTTCAATATGTTCTGGTTCTTCATTGTGAAGACGAACTTCTTGATAAATGCGCTCACGCAGTTGGTATAAGTGGCGGCTAGCAGGAGTAACCGTGACAACAACGCCGTCGTTTTTTACAACGCGCTGCAGCTCCTCAGCTTTACACGGGGCATAAATGCGCAAAATGGCATCTAAGGATTCATTTGCGAAGGGAAGTCGGTGACTAGAAGCCACACTAAAGTTGCAGTGCGTGTAACGCTTCGCCGCGTAACGAATGGCAACTTTGGAAATGTCTAAGCCATAAATCGTGGCATGGTTCGCTTGTGTTTCTATCGTCTTTTGTACTTGATCTGTGTAGTAACCTTCACCACAACCAATATCTAATAATTGATGGGTGCTCCCCTCAGTGTATGTTGCACACAGCTGCGCCACTTCTTGGCGCATTGGGTTGTAGTAATCTCCTTCGAGGAATCGACGACGAGCTTGCATCATCTCTTTGTTGTCACCAGGATCTTTAGAACGTTTGTGGTGCGCTGGCATCAAGTTAACGTAGCCTTCTTTTGCTAAGTCAAACTGATGATTGTTTTCGCACTTAAACGTTTTTTCATTTAACGCTAGAGCTTGGTGGCATAGAGGGCATTGATAGTTCATGACGATCTCGAACAGAAAGTAGGGCGGCAAATTCTATCAAAAAGCATGGTCTCAAGTGAAACAAAAAGAGCCGACTGGGTCGGCTCTTATTAAGTATTAGTGGAAGAAGTCGACTTGCTCTTTCAAGTTTCGTGCTTGTTGTTGAAGTTCAATGGCACTTTGCGAGGTTTTTGCGCTCGTGTTGCGGCTTTCTCGGTTAAGTTCACTGATAGAATGGGCATTTGCTGCAATTTCTTGTGAAACTTGAGCTTGTTCTTCTGAAGTCGCTGCAATGGCGTCGGCTTGAGAGGCTATCGACTGCACTTGTACTGCGATGGCTTCTAATGCTGTGCCCGCGTCTTGTGCTTTGTCCAAGACCTGGTTTGCACTGCGTTGGCTGTCTGTCATCATATTAACTGCATTATGAGTCGACCCTTTTAGTTTCTCGATAATTTCCACGACATCCTGAACTGAGCTTTGGGTTCGGTGCGCAAGTGTGCGCACTTCATCTGCTACAACTGCGAAGCCACGACCTTGTTCACCTGCTCGTGCTGCTTCAATGGCGGCATTCAAGGCAAGTAAATTGGTTTGCTCAGCAATTTCATCAATCATTTTCGTGACGGTTTGAATACTCTCGCTATCGCGATTTACTTGCTCGATAGCCGTTGCTGATTGATCCAATTGATCGTTAAGTTGAGCAACGTCGATACATACGCCTTCAACAATCGCGAGACCAGACTGGCTATCGGTATTTGCTGAGCGTACGTTTTCCGCAATGCTTTCGACTTGTTGTGCGACAGATTGAGCGGAAGAGGCCATTTCTTCAATCGCTGTCACAACTTGCTCGACTTCTTGTTGTTGTCGGTCGGCTTGGGTCAAATTGCTATGGGCATCGTTGGCAACGCTGGTGGAGTTGCTCTCCACTAAGTCGCTTGTTGAACGGATCTTACCAACAAGTTCATTGAGCTGACTTGCCATACTGGCGACACCCGAGCTCAGGTTCGTAATTTCATTCTTTGATGCTTTACGAGACGCTGGGATGCTCAAGCTGACTTCGCCGCCGGCTAAGCGAGTCATGTATGAGTTTAGAGTCGTGAGAGGTTGTAAGCTGCGATTCAAGAAAAGCGTCAATACAACAAAAGTAATGATCGCTGCAACCGAAGAAATGATGGCAATGAGTGTGAGAAGCGTGTCGCTACCTTTTGTCACTTCTTTGATAAACGTACCGCCTAGCAGTTTCCAATTCCAACCTGGAACCTCTGTGTAGACAAGATACTTTTCGCCTACGTTACCTTGGTACTCGAAAGGGTAGCGAATTAATCCACTAGATTGTTCGAAAATCTGACCAAAAGGCTTGTGACCATTGTAGTCGGCGACTTCTAGTATTGACGAATCTGAGCCGCTTTTTGCTGGATGAAGTAGGTATTTACCAAGATTGTTTTCGTCGTTATCAACGATAATGGTGTAACCAGTGTCGCCCCATTTTATCTCTTCGAGTGCATCGAACAAGGTTTGTGTCGCTTGGTCTACTGGTAAGCCAATAAACGATAGGCCTGCTACCTTTCCTGTCGCATCTTTGATTGGGGCATAGTAGGTAATGTAGCGCTCGCCATACAATTTAATTTGAGCGTAATACGGTTGTCCTGCTTTAAGTTGCTGATAACCAGGATGGTTGATGCCTAGCGTGGTTCCGACCGCTCGTTGACCTTGTGGATCTTTTAGGGAGGTGGACACCCGAATAAAGTCGTCACCCAACGGTGCGAATAGCGTTGCTATAGCGCCGGTATCACGTGTGAAACTGTCGACCAACTTGGTGTCATTAATTAAGCTTTCACTGTATTGAGTGATGTTTGGTACTTCATGTCCCATGAAGTCAACCGTGTAATTTTCGACATAGACACCGGCAAGGTAGCCATTGCGAAAAGTAGATTCGAGGACTTTAGCGGTGTGCAGGTAAGCATCGAATTGGCCAGCAATGGTTTTTGCCATTGATTCTACTTTAGATTGGTGTTCTTTCAGTGTGCTTTCCAATAGAACATCGGAAGCGTTGCGGTAAACAAGCGCGGCAATACTGCTGAAAGCAATGAATAGGCACAAAGTGATCACCAGTTTCAACTGGAATCCGACACTTTGATTTCGGTATCTCTCTAACATAGACTAATTCCTGATATTTTTATTATTTATGAGTTTTGTATCGGTATGCTATCGGTTTATATGATCAATTTTTTTGATATTTATTAATGAAACCGTCAAAAGTGACCAGTAACCAATAAGTTAGTAAAGATAGGACCATCTAAGCAGAGCTTTTATTACAAAAAAAAGCCGGGTATCCCCGGCCTTTATATGGTGATTCTTACTGCGCTGAAATGACAGTGACAAGTTCATGTGTCTCACCTGGTTGGAGCGTTTGACCTTGCTCAATACTTGGTGCATGAACAGCAGACTCCACACACAACATGGTTTGATAACCATCGTCAGCCATGTCACCCATGCTTTGCGCACCTTCTGCCCAAGGGTTCCATAATACTGCTGAGTTGTGGCCTTGGTTGTGTACGCTTAGCGTACGATCCAATACCGGGTCTTTTACCAAAATTTTCGCTTCTGGTTGCGTGTAAACGCGATCAATCGTGTCAGTTAGTTGTAGAACATTACCACCTTGGCATACCGCATCAGCTTTCAAGCTATCAATGTACTCGGCACCCATGCCTGTCGTTTGTGCTTGCTTAATGTCTCCAACGTTTAGGTAAGTATGTAATGCGCCAGAGAAGGTCCAAGCCTCGTCATCAATGTTCATGACTTTGAGCGTCACTTTTAGCTCATCGCCCACTTCAATCACCAAACGAGCGTCAAACATATGGGGCCAAATATCGTGGATTTCTTCTGTCGGGAACAGAGCAAGTTCAACAATCACACCGTTATGGTTCTCACGATGTTCAACCAACTCCCATTCTGCGGTGCGGGCAAAGCCGTGAGCTGGAGCAGCAATACGCCCAAACCAAGGCCAACAAACCGGAATACCACCGCGAAGAGCAGCTTTACCATCGAAGACAGCTTTTTCGCTCATCCAGATCAGATCTTCTTGACCTACAGGCGTGAACGACACGACATGACCACCGTGTAGCGAGATGCCTGCCGTTGCTTTGTCATGAATCACGCGGACGATTTTTATCTGATCAACTTCAACGATAGTGACGTTATCAGATAGCACCGTTAGGGCTGGGAGAGTTTTTAAATCCATGTGTAGTTTCCTATCGCTGGGGGAGAGCTTTTAGACGCGCTTCGCACATTAAATGCAACATCGAGCCTGCATTCTCTCAAATTCCAGATACAAAAAAGGCGACTCTAGAGCCGCCTTTTCTTTAACGAAGTTATTCGCTAATTGCTAACTTTCTAATTACTTAGAGATGTGAGCGATTAGGTCTAGAACTTTGTTTGAGTAACCGATTTCGTTGTCGTACCAAGATACAACCTTAACGAATTTGTCAGTTAGCGCGATACCAGCTTTAGCATCGAATACTGAAGTGCAAACTTCGCCGATGAAGTCTTGAGATACAACTGCATCTTCAGTGTAGCCTAGAACGCCTTTTAGTTCGCCTTCAGAAGCTTCTTTCATCGCTTTACAGATGTCTTCGTAAGAAGCACCGTTAACTAGGTTAACAGTTAGGTCAACTACAGAAACGTTAGCAGTTGGTACGCGGAAAGCCATACCAGTTAGTTTGCCGTTTACTTCTGGAAGTACAACGCCTACAGCTTTAGCAGCACCAGTTGAAGATGGGATGATGTTTTGAGAAGCACCACGACCACCGCGCCAGTCTTTAGCAGAAGGACCATCTACAGTTTTTTGAGTTGCTGTAGTTGCGTGAACTGTAGTCATAAGACCAGATTCGATACCGAACTTGTCGTTAAGAACTTTAGCGATAGGCGCTAGACAGTTAGTAGTACAAGAAGCGTTAGAAACGATGTCTTGACCAGCGTAAGTGTCGAAGTTTACGCCGTTAACGAACATTGGAGTAGCGTCTTTAGAAGGACCAGTTAGTACAACTTTTTTCGCGCCAGCAGTGATGTGCTTACGTGCAGTCTCGTCAGTTAGGAAAAGACCAGTTGCTTCAGCTACAACGTCAACACCGATTTCGTCCCATTTTAGGTCTTCAGGGTTGCGCTCTGCAGTAACACGTACAGTTTTACCGTTAACGATTAGGTTACCGCCTTCAACTTCAACAGTACCGTTGAAACGGCCGTGAGTTGAGTCATACTTAAGCATGTATGCCATGTAATCTACATCGATAAGGTCGTTAATACCTACTACTTCGATGTCGTTGCGCTCTTGCGCTGCACGGAATACGAAACGACCGATACGGCCAAAACCGTTAATACCTACTTTGATAGTCATTATAGTTGCTCCACAACTTAATTTCTGATTAAAGATAACTGGTAGTAAAATTACAGAATCCAGTAAACATCTGCAAGTGATAATCGGACTTAACTTGTTTAAAGTCAAAAAAAAGCGACGCTTTTTTTAACAATTCTTTGCAAATGTACGTTTTTTAAACTTTTAACTGATTCTTCTGTAGCCCAGTTGGCGTAATATAACTGGTGAGATAAGTGCTCTTATCAAATTAATTACGCATGGTGTCCTGGTGAGAAAGTATGTGCTACAACTGTTAAGAGAAGCAAGTTTTTTGCTAAAAAAGTCAATACCAAGAACAGTAAATAAGGAGCCGAAAGTCGTGGAACAAAGCGGGAAAAAAGTGACGAAGTCAGATGAACAGTGGCGTGAGCAACTGTCTGATGAAGAGTTCCGTGTTTGCCGAGAGCAAGGTACAGAGCCTCCTTTCAGCGGTAAGCTACTGCATAATAAGGAAACTGGTGTTTATGCTTGTACTTGTTGTAATGCCCCTCTCTTTGTCTCTGATAACAAGTATGACTCTGGCTGCGGATGGCCAAGTTTTGATGCGCCTATCAACGATCAAGCGGTGCGTTATTTAGAAGATCTAAGTCACGGAATGGTACGTACAGAGATTCGTTGTGCAACGTGTGATAGCCATCTAGGGCACGTTTTTGAAGATGGCCCACAGACCACAGGAGAGCGTTTTTGTGTTAATTCTGTGTCGTTAATTTTCAACAAATCAGAATAATAACGACAAAATTGTGCTCGAGATTGTTTTATCCTTTCAGGATGATTCATGCTCAACAGTGATCTGAGTGTCGCTCGACTTAAATAAAAACTCCCGCTCATTGCGGGAGTTTTTCGTTTATATCTCACTGGGTATCATTGCTGGGGAATAGATACCTTTCTCTATGGCTTTCGCCACCGATTCGGCTAATTCATCCAACTGCTTATATCGCTCTGGATGACTGAAATTGAACATACGTTGGAGCTGCTTTTCATCAGCAAGCGGTACGTCGAATCTCTTCGCGACCATTGCCCATAGATACGCTTGCTCTTTGTCTCCAAGCCCCTGATGAATACTTGCCATTGACTTGAGAATGACCGGATTGATGTTGTCTTCATCAGATAAAGACAACGCGTTATTAAGAAGCTCCAGGGTTTTCTTGGTATCTCGGTTGGTATAAAAAGTGGCTAATGCATATTGCATCTCAGCATTATTTAATTGGGGAGACCCTTCCATTTGTAAAAATGCGCGCCGAGCTTGAGTATCTCCCGTTTGAGACCATAAGAAATACAAAGTAGCCGGGTCTTCTGAGCCTTTTAACTCGTTTACGATGCGCTCTAGCTCATCAATACTGTGTACCAATGCATTAAAGCGTTGTCTTTTGAGAGCACTTTGATCAATAGGGGTGATCTGGGAGGCGAGTTCTAAGCATTTCCTATATTCAGCGACCAGACCGTATTCGATGATTTGGTTGGCCTCTGATGGGTTTTTCAATTGCTCAAACCGATGCCAAACCAAATTTGTTCTTGGAATTCGACATTGGCCGTCATCCATATTGAGCTGCTCGCAACGCAGCTCTGGTGTTTTTTGGCACAACTCTTCGGTTGTCACGTTACCTTCAAAACAGCCCGATAGCGCAAAACATGCGAGGCTGAGAAGTAACCAGTTTGTTCTTTTCATGGCTTTGCTTGTGATCCGTTACACCAATTCATTTTCGTATTCTTGACTCAGTTTCTTAACCCGTTATGTTCTGTAAATAGAATGTAATAAGAAGGTACACTATGGACGCAGAACAACTATTACAAGCGATGACTCCAGAAGTTTATGATCGCTTAGTCTATGCAGTAGAAACGGGAAGATGGCCTGAGGGTACAACACTTTCTAAAGAGCAGCGAGATTCGTGTATGCAAGCTGTGATGTTGTATCAATCAAAACATAATACTGATGCGCAGCATATGACGGTTGCAGCCGGTGGTGAAATCAGTTTTAAATCAAAACAAGAGCTTAAAAAACAATTCAGCGGAGAAGAGAGCGATATTGTTCGTGTCAATCCGAACATTGATTAATCCTTACGCCTTATTTCTCAAAATTTTATTATTTTGATTTTGAAAGAAAAAAGCCCAAATTGTATTGGGCTTTTTAGATCGTAGAAAGCTTGAACTTACAGGCTCATTTCACCACGCAGTACTTGTTGCATTCTCTCTTTTACTTCTTCGTAAGAAAGGTTTTGGCTTAGAAGGTAGTGTAGTTTTGCCAGCGCCGCTTCGGGCGTCATGTCAAAGCCACTGATAACACCAGAGTCTGCGAGAGCACAACCTGTGGCATATCCGCCCATATTCACTTTACCTGCCAAACACTGAGTTAGGTTTACGACAATAACGCCGCGCTCAGAGGCTTCTTTCAGGTGACCAAGCAGCTCAGGGTTCTGAGGAGCATTACCGACACCAAAAGTCAGAAGAATCATCGCATTCACGGGCTGACGAAGCGTGTTGCGGATAACTTCGTGTGAAATACCAGGGTACATGGTGATCACACCGATTGGTTGTGGCGTGATGTTGTGAACCTTAAACTCACCTTCTGGTTGTGCACCAACGGTTACGCTGTTGCTAACTTGAATATTGATCCCAGCTTCCAATAGTGGAGGAAGGTTTGGTGAAGTAAAGGCATTAAAACCGTCTGCATGAGATTTTGTACTGCGGTTACCACGCATCAATTGATTATTGAAGAACAAAGTTACTTCGTTGATCGGGTAGTTTGCCGCAATATGTAGCGCGTTTAATAGGTTTGCTTGGCCGTCAGAACGCAGCTCTGCGAGAGGGATTTGTGAACCCGTTACAATCACTGGCTTACCAAGGTTTTCAAGCATGAAAGACAATGCGGACGCTGTGTACGCCATGGTGTCAGTACCATGTAGGATAACGAAACCATCGTATTTGTCATAGTTGTCACGAATATCATTCGCAATCTGCTGCCAGTCAGCAGGTGTCATATCTGATGAGTCAATCAGAGGGTCGTATTCGTGGATGGTGTAATCCGGCATTTCAGGACGATGGAATTCGGGCATGCTTGCTAATTGCTTTTCCATAAAGCCAGCAACAGGCACATAGCCGTGGTCGGATTTTTGCATTCCGATGGTACCACCGGTGTAAGCGATGTAGATGTGTTTTCTAGTCATCGTTTTTTCTTTCGTGTAGGGGAACAGAGGCGGGGATTATATACCTAAATAACCTTGAGATGCGAGGCTATACGCACAGCATCAGAAAGTCATCTGAGGAGATGCAAAGCCTAATAAAAAGGGCACTTCAAGTAGAAGTGCCCTTTGTAATATTGATGGAAAAACTACTGCACTTGGCAGTTCAAACAAAATGCGTATTGACCTTTAGGATCGTTGAAGCTTTGGAGCAAGCTTGCGTCTTGTTCGAATTGTTGAGCTACGGGTTGAAGACTTTTTGGTAGCAAGCTTGTTGCATCAATACCTAGAGAGACTTTCACCTGTTTCATAAACTCTTGTAGAAATAGTTCAGTAGGTGAAAGAGGCTCTTCTACCCAGTAAATGCCATAATCGGTCACGTTCGCTAGTTTCGCCGCTAGCTCTACAGCATCATCAAAGTCACCCATTTGATCGACAAGACCAAAGGATAGTGCATCTTGGCCAGTCCAAACTCGACCTTGAGCAACTTTGTCAACTTCCTCTAGAGACATATCGCGATTCTCGCCAACTAGAGAAATAAAGCGCTTGTAACCGTGTTCGATACCTAATTGGAACACTTGAGACGCGCCCTCAGAAAGGCCAGTGGTAATACCGTCACCTGAGAACGGCGATGTGCCAACGCCATCAGTATTAATACCTAACTTGCTAAAGCCTTTTTCAAACGTGGTGATGACACTAAATATACCAATGGAGCCCGTCAGGGTTGTTGGCTGAGCAACGATTTTGTCTGCGCTCATTGAAATCCAATAACCACCAGAAGCGGCCAAACTCGACATGGATACAACAACCGGCTTACCTGCTTGCTTCAGAGCTTCTACTTCGTTACGAATCACTTCAGAAGCAAAGGCACTGCCTCCTGGACTATCTACTCGTAATACGACCGCTTTCACTTTTTCATCATTGCGTGCTTGACGCAGCAAGCTTGCGACCGTGTCACCACCAACAGTTCCGCGAGGTTGTTGACCGTCCATAATCGCGCCACTGGCTAGAACAACGGCGATGTCGTGCTGAGGTAGTGTGTAATCGGGACGAATCGTTGCAAGGTAGTCGTAGTAACCAATCGCGTTGTAGCTGTCTTTGCCGTCACTACCAAACTGTTTTGCAAATAGAGTGCGAATGTCTTGGCGTGTCGCAAGTTCATCCACTAGCCCCAGTTTGACTGCGAGCTGAGCAATATCGCCATTTACAGACTTCATCTCGTTAATCAGCTCATCCATGGTTGGATTAAGCACTTTCGCATCAATGTTTCGGTTTGTTGTTACGTCATCAACAAAAGCACTCCACAATTGAGTAACCCAGCGTGTTGCTGACTCTTTCGCCGCATCGGACATGTCATCACGAATAAACGGTTCGATAGCGGATTTATAAGTACCTACGCGAAAAACATGAGTGGAAACGTCAAGCTTTTCAAGTAACGTTTTGTAGTACATTGAGTAAGCGCTGTAACCTTTAATCAATACACCACCATCAGGTGCCAGATAAACTTTGTCAGCGTAACTTGCCAAGTAATATTGGCTTTGGTTGTAGAAATCACCTACGGCGTAAACGGGTTTGCCTGACGCTTTAAATTCGTTCAACGCTTTCGCGATGTAACGTAGTTTCGTGAGATTTGTTTCTGGCATGTCTCGCAGTGCTAGCACTAATCCAGATACTTTAGGATCGTCTTTCGCGTAGCGAATAGTATCAACGATATCGAAAAGGACGTTTTCTTTCGGTAACTCATTACCCAAAAGGGAACCAGCAAAAGAGTCCATTGGGTTTACATAACGTCTTTGTTCGACAATTGGGCCTGAAAGGTTCATCACCAATGCCGATTCTTTTTCGACGACAGGTTGACCGTCTCCGGTATAAGTAAAGGCAAAGTAGAAAACGGCAATCATCAGCAAGAAAATTAGGTTTGCCAGTGCGAGTCTGATGAAAGTGATACTTTTCCATATCCCTTTAAATATCAAACCAATAAATTTGAAGAGTTTTTTCATCTTGTCTCCATAACGAGATAGTTACGCCGAGTCTAACAAAGTATGGGTTCTTATCTCTAAGATCTCAAAAGATAACATTTTTTTAGCTTATCACGACCACTCAACAATTGGCATATTTTCACACGAGATTGATCGGTGTTACAAAAATGTAAACGCTTGTTTGATTTTTTGGTTGAGCAGGCTTAATCTGGTCAGACCATGATAATAACAATGGATGTTAAGTGATGTCTGCCATGTACCCAAACCTATTAAAGCCACTGGATCTCGGTTTCACACAATTACGAAACCGAGTTCTGATGGGATCAATGCACACGGGCTTAGAAGAGCACAAAGAAGGATTACAGAAGCTCGCTGCTTTTTATGAAGAACGCGCGAAAGGCGGTGTCGGACTGATTGTAACCGGAGGTTTTTCTCCTAACTTACGCGGTCGTTTACACCCGTTGAGTGCTGAATTCAGCAAGCCAAAACATGCTAAAGCCCACAAAGTTGTGACAGAAGCGGTGCACAAGCACGGTGGTAAAATTGCGTTGCAAATTCTCCATGCTGGGCGTTATGCAATGCATCCATTCTCGCAAAGTGCATCTGGCATTAAAGCGCCAATTGCAAAGTTTGCTCCGAGTGAAATGAGCGACCGCCAGATAAAGAAAACCATCGACGCGTTTGCTAATAGTGCGGAGTTAGCACAGCTTGCTGGTTATGATGGCGTCGAGTTAATGGGCTCGGAAGGTTACTTGATAAACCAATTCTTATGTAAACGTACTAATATGCGTTACGACGAATGGGGTGGCAGCTATAAAAAACGTATGCGTTTTCCGCTAGAAATTGTTAAAGCGGTACGCAAGGCGGTAGGTGACAAGTTCATCATCATCTTCCGTCTTTCTATGCTGGATCTTGTCGAGCAGGGCAGCACTTTTGAAGACGTTATCGAATTGGCGAAAGCACTTGAAGAGGCTGGCGTCACGATTATTAATACGGGTATCGGTTGGCATGAGGCTCGAATTCCGACAATTGCGACTCAAGTACCACGCGGTGCGTTTACATGGGTTACGGAAAAAGTTAAACCTCACGTTTCGGTTCCTATTATCACTTGCAACCGTATAAATACGCCAGATGAAGCAGAACGTATTTTATCTTCAGGTCATGCCGACATGGTTTCGATGGCGCGCCCATTCTTGGCCGATCCTTACTTTGTTGCTAAAGCCGAACAGGAAAAAGCGCAGCTTATTAATACGTGTATTGGTTGTAATCAGGCGTGTCTAGATAACGTGTTTAAAGGTAAGCGCGCCAGTTGCTTAGTGAACCCTCTAGCGTGCTATGAAACCGAAATTGTTGTTGAACCAGCCTTTAAAAAGAAAAACATTGCAGTTGTTGGTGCTGGCCCTGCGGGCTTGGCTTGTGCGACCACACTGGCTGAACGTGGCCATAAGGTTGATTTGTTCGAAAAGAACGACCGCATCGGTGGTCAGTTCCGTCTTGCGATGCAGATCCCTGGTAAGGAAGAGTTTCGAGAGACGATACGATATTTCGCTAACCGTATTGATGAAACAGGCGTGAATCTGCACTTATCGACGGAAGCGAACTATGACTTACTCACAGAGTACGATGAGATAGTGATGGCATCGGGTGTTGAGCCACGTAAAGTCAATATTGATGGAATTGATAACCCAGAGAAAGTCGTCGACTATCAAACTCTCATTCGAGACAAAACGCCAGTCGGTGAGAAAGTGGCTATCGTTGGTGCTGGTGGCATTGGCGTAGATGTCGCGACCATGCTCACAGAGCCAGTTGGACAAACGTTGGATGACTGGTTGCATGAATGGGGAATCGACAAAGAGATGTCTCAGCCGGGTGGTTTATACCCTTACCCTGATGCGGTCAGCGATAAAGAAGTCTGGGTACTTCAGCGTCGTAAAGGTCGTGTAGGTAAAGGTCCGGGTAAAACGACAGGTTGGATCCATAAACGTACCCTTGAAAAACGGGGCGTACATTTAATCGGCGGCGTGTCTTACGATAAAATTGATGATCAAGGTTTGCACATTCATGTAGACGGAAGCGCGCAGGTACTTAATGCAGACAAAGTTATCATTTGTGCTGGGCAAGAGTCTGTACGTCCGTTTGAAGATAAATGGTCTGAACTTGGAGAGAAGATTCATATCATTGGCGGAGCTGACCATGCGGGTGAACTTGATGCTGTGCGTGCGATTCGTCAAGGTGTTAAATTGGCGGTAAAACTCTAGCCTTTTAATGTGTGTTTACCATAAAAGCTGCGCTTTGAGCGCAGCTTTTTTGTATAGAACTAGTCACTGATATCTGGCAGTTGTTTGGCCATTACCACGCCAGCAAAAGTAATAAAAGAGAACACTAACACCACAGCTGAAAGGCTCAAGAAGTTCGACATAACACCAAGAGAGCTCATTAGAAGCAGCATTATCCCAACCACTGTGTTACTCACGGCTACATAGCTCGTCCGTTTGTCACCTTCTGCGATATCAACTAAATAGGTTTTTCGTCCGACTCGTATTCCGTCGTGGGCAATACAAACACAAAAGTAAAGCAGAGGAATCACGAATAGGAAGCTTTGGCTAGCGGTGATCCATGTATCGTAAACAAATAACACAATACCAAGTAGCGCGCTCATCATTGCGCCGATGACCATCACACTGCGGCTAGAGCGATCGGACATTCTTCCCCAGAAAGGACCTGACACAAAGGAGGCCAAGCCACTCGCAAACATAAAGAGAGCTAGCACCCAGAGCTGTCCACCCAGAGATTGCTGTGCCAGCACAACGTAGTACGGTGCACTCAGCGCAGAACATAAAAATAGTGTCCGCGTGATAACGAATCGACGAAAGGTCACGTCTGTCTTAAGTAACGCGAGTTGTTTAAATGCTTCGAGGACGCCATTTCGACCACCGTCTACCTCACCGGCATACTCATTAATTCGCGCATAGACGAATGCCGCGATGAGCCATATGACGCCCGCTAAGCCTAAACTCAGACCGTAAAAGCGCTCTGTCGGCTCTACGTCCCATAACCAGGCTAGTGCCAGAAGGCTAGCGAAAAGCAGCGTAACCAGGCCAGCAGCGCTTGAAGACCAGCCGTTGACTTGACCTCGTTGGTTTTTAGGGATGGTTTTGCCCAATACATCTTTTGATGCGACGGAATTTAAACCGCGTGAGAGGCTGAAGATCACAAGACATGCAATCACACCATAACCCGCAGCTGCTCCTGTTAGAGTTAATGCGACCAATCCGATTGCAAATATGGAAAGAGCCTGCAAGATGCTGCCAATTACCCAGACCCATTTTCTTACTGGAATGCGTCGGATGTAGTGCGCGATGCTAAGTTGTGGGATAAGGGATCCTGACTCACGAATAGGAACCAGCCAACCAATTAAATAAACCGGTGCCCCGAGACTTTGTAGTATCCACGGCAACGTGACTTTAGGGTTGATTAACGCATCGCCGACCTTCGTTAAAAACTGAGCGAGAATGATTTTAAGAAAGTTGCCGGGAACTTGATGACAAGCTGATTCAGGAATCGCCTTACAGGCACGGGCATCTTCGTCATTAACGATCTTTTCGTAAATGCTGTTTTGTTTGTCCTTGTTCATCAACCTGCCTATGTTCAACTTATTCATTTCGCGAATAAATTAACATTAAACCCAGATTGATGTTAAGTGAAGCACGTTATCAAGCCCACAGAAAACCGGTTGTTATTCGCAGGAGCAGATTGTGCTAAAGTGGCGTAAACAAAATAACAACGATATTCAATAAGGATTCTTTCATGGACGCTCTCGATCTTTTGCTCAATCGCCGATCTATCGCGAAGTTATCCGCGCCTGCTCCAGAAGGTAAAGCACTTGAGAACATCATTCGTGCTGGCCTTCGTGCGCCTGACCATGCGGGATTAACCCCTTGGCGTTTCGTTATCGCACAGGGCGATGGTTTGAAAAAACTGTCAGATATATTGGTAAAAGCGGCAGAAGCTGAAAATAGTGATGAAGCGGTGGTCGAAAAGGTAAAGAATGCCCCATTTCGCGCACCAATGGTGATCACGGTGATTGCTAAAGTAACAGAACATGAGAAAGTACCAGCACTAGAGCAACACTTATCTGCGGGATGCGCTGTACAAGCGATGCAAATGGCAGCCGTAGCGCAAGGCTTTCAAGGGTTTTGGCGCTCAGGTAAGTGGATGTTCCATCCAGAAGTTCATCAAGCATTTGGTTTAGAGGGTGACGATGAGATTGTTGGTTTCTTGTACTTAGGCACGCCTGGTTGTACACCGATGAAAGTTCCTGAGCGTGACCTTTCTCAGTTTGTTGAATTCCTATAACTAAAAACTTAAATAAACTGACTGTTTATTTATACAGTTTTTCTTGATTTATTAGGGCTACATTCGATAATGTGGCCCTAATTATATTTATTTCCAAAACGTTATGTCTCGTCTGTTTATTGCTGAAAAACCAAGTTTAGGCCGTGCGATTGCCGCTGCACTGCCAAACCCTCAAAAGAAAGATCAAGGATTCATCCGCTGTGGGAACGGGGATATCGTTACTTGGTGTATCGGCCACTTACTCGAACAAGTCGAACCCGACGCTTACGATGAGCGTTATAAAAAGTGGAATATGGCAGATTTACCAATTGTTCCGCAGCAATGGCAGCTCAGACCGAGGAAAAGTGCAAGTAAGCAATTAACAGTGATTCGTAAATTGCTCAAAGAAGCTAACGAAGTCATTCATGCAGGAGACCCAGATCGAGAGGGTCAGCTGTTAGTTGATGAAGTTCTGGACTATTGCAAGTTATCTAAAACCAAGAAGGAATCTACACAGCGTTTGTTGATTTCCGACTTGAACTTACCTGCGGTTAAACGTGCTCTCAGCTCTATGCGCAGTAATCGCGAGTTTATCCCACTTTCAGTTTCAGCATTGGCCCGCTCTCGGGCTGATTGGCTGTATGGTATGAACATGTCTCGTGCTTATACCTTGCTTGGTCAAAAAGCAGGGTATCAAGGTGTTCTCTCGGTAGGGCGAGTGCAAACGCCAGTTCTTGGCTTAGTGGTGCGTCGTGATGAAGAAATCGAAAACTTTGTCCCGAAGGACTATTTTACCCTACATGCTCTGATCCCATATCAAGATGCCAATGGTACTTTTGATATTCGTGCTCGTTGGAAGCCAAGTGAGGCATGCAAGCCTTGGCAGGACGAAGAAGGTCGAGTGTTAAACCGTAAGTTGGTGGAAAATGTTGCAAACCGTATCGCAAGTCAACCTGCAAAAGTGACGGAGTCGGAACAAAAGCAAACCAAGCAATCAGCACCATTACCTTATTCGTTATCTGCTTTACAGATCGATGCCGCGAAGCGCTATGGTATGAGTGCGCAACAAGTACTAGATACTTGTCAGGCATTGTATGAAAAGCACAAGCTGATCACTTACCCGCGTTCAGATTGTCGCTATTTACCGATGGAACACTACTCACAAGCAGGGACGGTGACAACTGCTATTGCGAATAACGCAAAAGAGTTGCAAGTTGCCGTTCAGGGAGCAGACTTAACATTAAAGTCCAAAGCCTGGAACGATAAAAAAGTGGATGCTCACCATGCGATTATCCCTACACCGAAGCAAGCTAATGTGAATGCGCTTTCCGGCAATGAGATGAAAGTGTATCAATTGATTGCGCGCCAGTACCTCATGCAGTTCTATCCGGCGGCGGTTTACGCAGAAGCGAAATTGGTTTTCGATATCGCTGGTGGTACGTTTGTCGCGAAAGGTCGTCAGTTAGTTTCGCCGGGTTGGAAAGCGCTAATGGGCAAAACTGACAAGGAAGATGAAGGTATTGATGCCGTGCCACCGCTACCCGAAGGCACCGTGTTAACTTGTCGTGAAGGGGAAATAAAAGACCGAAAAACCGAGCCACCAAAGCATTTTACCGAGGCATCGCTGTTGCAAGCGATGACCGGGATCGCCCGTTACGTTGCGGATAAAGAACTGAAAAAAATCCTTCGTGACACTGATGGGCTAGGCACGGAAGCGACTCGCGCTAGTATTTTGGACACGCTGTTCAAACGCCAACTGCTTACGCGTCAAGGTAAGTCAATTCTCAGTTCTCCTGCTGGAAGAGGTCTCATTCATGCCTTGCCAGAAGATTCAACATACCCTGATATGACGGCTCATTGGGAGCACCAGTTACAAGGTATGGCAGAGAGAAATCAAGCATATCAGCCGTTCATGCAAGCACTGGAACAACGCATTGATAGCTTGATGGCACAAGTAAAAGCAGGGCCTATCCCTGATTCATTACGTCATCTACCCAAGGTGGAACGTCCTGCGTTTAAACGTAAAAAGCGCAGTTATTCAAAGAATGGTGGCGCGACTAAATCTCGTGCAACCAAAGGTAAGCAGGCATAGGACAAGCGCGGCGTAATTAAACTCCGCGCATGCTTGAAAATAGATTACTCGAACAGATCACCGTGGTTTTGGATCGCGCCTCTTACTTCACCTTGAGTTAACACGCGTTTGTCCAGTACCTCTTTCACCTGGTTGCCCAAGTCAACTAATGTATCTCGATTCGCTTGAGTTTGGCGTTTACCAGCACTTCTCAAGCAGTAATTTAGTTCGTGCTCTTCGCTAAAATTAACCAAATCCCTATCTGCTGCCATCGTGCTTTCTCCTTATTTGTTCTACTTTTTCCTAAGTCTGGATTGGATGTAGATAAATTCAAGTTAGATTGCGCGAATTATGCTGGTGGATCACTGATGAACATTATGTTTGCCAACCAAGTCACGATTATGAAGCCTGGCTTTGATGGTATTTGGTTTAGTGATGGTTGTGTCTTAATGCTGCTACCAAGGTAACTCAGTACCATCGTAGTTAATAAATCGACCTGAAAGCTGCGGTGTGCTCAGTTCTATCACGTTCGCTAGGCCTAGCGCGGAGGTTTGCGTATCTATCAAAGCATTTGGCCCGCCCATCGCCGTTTTTACCCAACCAGGGTGAAGCGCTAAAACGGTAAATCCTTCAGGTGTTAAATCATTACTTAAGCTTTTCACAACCGAGTTAAGCGCCGCTTTCGATGAGCGATAAATATAGCCGCCGCCGGACGTATTTTCGGTCATACTGCCGACTTTTGATGAGATACAAGCAATCTTTTTCATCTTGCCTTGTTGTAAGCGAGGGTAACAGTACTCAACCAGTTTTAATGGAGCAATGGTGTTTACTTCGAAGACTTTACGCCATGCTTCTACGTCAGTATTTCCAAAGCCATATCCCTTGGGCCCGTAATATCCTGCATTATTGATGAGTAAGTCGATGGCAGGGAGTTTATCGGCAAGCTTAGCGACTTGTTCGTAGTGCGTGACATCCAGTTCGTGCAAAACTAGATTGCTGAATTGTGAGGCTAGAGTTTGTAGTTCTGAACTGTTCTCTAAGGAACGGCTAGTAGCATGTACTTGGTGGCCTTGCTTCAGGTACAGCTCAGTTAAGCTAAGGCCAATGCCGCGATTTGCTCCGGTAATAAAGACGGTTTGACTCATACAAACACCTATGTTTTTTTGATTTCAGTTGAAAGTCATTGTGTTAGCTAAGCACAATAAAATCAACCAACCACCACGCACCAACAACAAGAGATGAAAATAGGGACAGAGCACAAAGAGAGCCAAACAGTGCGCCGAGAATAGCAAAGAAAGTAGAATTCATATGTATATTAAATTTAATTGATATTGAAAATCATTATCAATTAAATTGCGTTTTATTCAACCCTTGAAGTTGATACTATTTCGTTACCATTGTTATTAAGAATTTCTCATGCTGCCACTTATCTACCACCCGATTTATTCTCAACTTGAGTTGCCAGAGGGGCATCGTTACCCAATTATGAAATACCAGTACCTCTATGAATCGGTATTGGTGCATATGGAGAAAGATAACTGGAAAGAGCACACGCAGTTTTTCCAGCCCGAAGCATTAACTGTTGGGGAAGTAAAACGTGTTCATGACGAGGAATACGTCGAGTTACTTGTTAGTGGAAACATGCCAGCTGCGAAGATGCGCCGAATAGGTTTTCCTTGGAGTGAGTCTCTCATTACCAGAACGCTAACTTCAGCTGCGGGCACGGCTCTGACCGCAAAAAAGGCACTTGAGTACGGAGTGGCCATTCATTTGAGTGGTGGGTATCATCACGCACACAAAGAGTTTGGTAGTGGTTTTTGTTTATTTAATGACTTAGTGATCGCGGCTAGGCAAGCACTCGAAGTTGAGCATGTCGATAAAGTATTGATCATTGACAGTGATGTTCATCATGGGGATGGAACAGCAACTTTATGTGACGATGAGCCATATATCATCACGCTTTCTTTCCACTGTGATAAAAACTTCCCAGCGAGGAAGCCTCAGTCTGACCTCGATGTACCTTTGGTGCGAGGGACAGGTGATGAGGATTTTTTAATGGCGTTTAAAGAAGTGGTCGATATGGCACTTAATCTTCATCGCCCTGATTTAGTTATCTACGATGCTGGTGTCGATATACATCAAGACGATGAGCTTGGATATTTTGATGTGTCGACTCAAGGGATTTTAGAACGTGATAGATTTTTAATGCAAACAGTGAAATCTCGAGGTATCCCTGTCGCAGCTGTCGTTGGAGGTGGATATCGAACGAATCATGCTGACCTCGTCCCAATCCATTTGCAGCTTATCAATGCCGCTAAAGAAGTCTTTATTGATGAGTAGATACAACTAGATGTAAATATCAAATTGATTCAACACTGGAACGAACGAAAAGGGCATTAATTTTTTGTGGGTTCTTTCGGAGTGTGGCGGAGTGCTTAGTTGCGTTCAAGAAGTGATAAGTGATTTGTACAAATCTTTTAAGTCTGGAGATGCGAAAAAGCCCGCTAATTTCTTAGCGGGCTTTTTCTAAAAGTGGCGGAGAGATAGGGATTTGAACCCTAGATACGCTATTAACGTATGCCGGTTTTCAAGACCGGTGCTTTCAACCACTCAGCCATCTCTCCGTTGTTGAGGCGCATAATATAAGGCTTTGAAAATGTTGTAAACCCCTAGTTGAACTGATTGGATGTTTACTGCGCAAATTTGTGGTTTGTGTTGTTTAAATAAACAAAAACTCCCCCAAAAAGGGGAGTTTGAATAGTATATGGATTGCTAGGTATTAATCGTTTTTAGAATAAAAACGCTGTAACTCAGTTAAACCTTGCATCAAAACTGGCAACTTCGGTGCATCATCTCGAAGTCGTTTGTAGTTTTTGTCATACAGCTTGTAGTTGCCAAACTTATCGATCACTGTGGTTTGTGAGCTAGTAATTAAGGCAAGCTCGCGAGTATCGCCCGCCAAGATCCAACGACGACGACTTTCATCGAATAGGTTGCGACCACTACTGTAATCATATGGGTTGGAAGATACGCCGAGCATATCTTGCAATAGTGTAACCGAGAGGTCCAGGTGGCTTGTGCTGTGATTAAATTCGCCAGCCAGCATTCCAGGCCAATGGATCACCATCGGAACTTGTAATTGATAACGGCTGTAGTTGCTGTTTGCTCCCCAGCTGTTCGTATTGGTTTCGTTAAATTCACTACCGTGATTAGAAGTGATGATTACGATGGTGTTTGTCAGTTGTCCCGTCGTTTCTAGTTCATCAATAATACCGGCGATAGTTCTATCCGCCGACTTCACTGCATATTCATAAGCTTTTTTGAATCGCTCACTTGCGGGCATTTCTTCGTCATTATTTGAAGGAATCGATTCAAAATTATCAACGGTGGTGACTTCGATGTAACTAAACCATGGCTGACTTGCTTTCTCTGCTAACCATGTATTCCAGTTTGCGATAGATTGTTTATCGGTATGAGCTTGCGTGCCATCTAGGTCTTCCGCTAAGTTCAAGTCGCGGAAAATAATTTCTGAGTAGAGATCATCTTCAAACCCACTGCCACTGAATAAACCAAAGTTGTAGCCCTGATCTTTCAGTACATCGAGCAATACTGGGGAAGCACCTTGCGCCTTGATGCTTGATGCATAACTGGTCGGTAAGCCATAGAACAAACCAAAGGCCCCGTATGTATCATTACTTGAGCTGTAATGATTACGGAAGTTCTGATTGTTTTCAGCAAACTCATAGAGGTTAGGCATCTCTTCTTGGTTCAGCGCATCCGCTCGTAAATTGTTTATGCTTATCATCAACACATTGAGCTTATTAACTCGGCGGTTAAACTCAAGCTTTTCAAGAGGGTAGTTGACTAACTCTACGTTGCCTTCGTTTTCTGCTAAACGTTTTAGGTATTCCTCACGGTCAAGTAGACCATGTTTTTCCATAAAACTCTTCGCTGTCATCGGGTAAGACAACGGGAAGTTTGAACGCTGGCTAGTAATTGGGTTGTAAAAATACGCATCTGCCCAAATGTAAACCAAATGGCTGGTCATAAAGCTGAGGAAAAAGACGGCCGCGAGAGGGCGTCCTACGTGCTTATGAGATAGTTTGCGCTGTTTTCGCCATACCCATTCGGATAGTGCGAGTTGAATAAGGAAGATCAGCGGCATCACAACAAATAAATGTTGTAGGTCAGTGCTGAGTGCACTTTTGTCTTCGCTGAATAGTAACTCCCAGACAACGGGAGTTAAGTGCAAATTGATCGACTGATACGCTTGGGTATCAATTAATAATATGGTTTGCCCAACGGTTGCGAAAATCACTGCCACCAAACGGAACAATTTCCGCGATGGCAGGATAAACGTCAACGGGAATAGAACAAGCAAGTAAAGTGCGAAAACTAGAAAGCCAAAGTGACCAACCCAAGAAACCGCCAGATAAAACTGACCAAGTAACGTCTCGGGCCAAGGAGACTGAACAATGTAGCGTGTGCCTATCAACATCGATGCAACGATATTGAAGAATGCAAACCAGTGACCCCAACCAACTAGTCGAGATACACGTTCGCCGTATGAGTTTCCGCTGTCTACCATGTATGTGTTCTATTGTCCGTGATTAGTGTGTTTTTGGTGTTTCTAAAGAAGACATCAGCGCCTGAGCAAATTTTTCAGCAATCGCTTTGCGTTGTGAAGCAGCAACACGTTGATTTAAGACATTGGTTGCGATATTTCCGGCAATCATTAGCGTCAACTCAGGAGAAGCAGCATGTTTTTCAAGAACTGTTGCTACTTCAGCAAGAATTTTTTCTACTTGCTCGTCAGTATATTTAGATGTAATCGGCATAAAGACTCTAATAATGATAGTAAAAGCGGCTTATGATAACCTACAATGCCCATCAACTAAAACCTTGTAGCAAGATAAAATCACTATGAGTCTTCATCTTTCAAACGTTATTCTGCATCAACTGTGCAAAAACGATCAGGACGAGCTGGTTGTAAACTTTCGTCCAGCATCATTAGAGAACGATGCATCTACAGAAAACTTAGTCGCTGAGCTTCACCGAGTATTCCATTCTAAAGCTGGTAAAGGTTTTGGCGCTTTCCAGTCAGACAGCGAATTTCAATTTTGGCTTCAAGAAATGCGCAAAGGAGAGCGAGATTTTTACGACTTCTCACAAATTAGTGCAAATCGCTTGAAAGAAGAGTTGATTAAGTACCCATTTGCGGATGAAGGTATCTTGGTTTTCGCTGAGTATCAGAGTTTAGCAACGGACTACTTGTTCATCGGTATCTTACCAATGAATCAGAGTTTAAAAGTGACCGAAGGTTTGGACATCAGTGCGACAGATTACTTAGATATCACCAAAATGGATATTGCCGCACGCATCGACCTGTCGAGCTACGAGACCGACAAGGAATCCAATCGTTATCTGCAATACATTAAAGGACGTGTTGGCCGTAAAGTGGCGGACTTCTTCCTAGATTTTCTGCAAGCGGATATTGGCTTAGATACTAAACAACAAAACTTAGTGTTGATGCAGGCGGTGGATGATTTTTGTGCTGACTCGAAGCTAGAAAAGCAAGAAGTGAACGAGTACAAGAAACAAGTTTACGACTACTGCAATGAGCAAATTAAATCCGGTGATGAAGTTCAAATCTCAGAGCTTTCTGGAGAACTTCCTCCAAGCCAAGATGGCACAAGCTTTATGGATTTTACCAAAGAGCAAGGGTACGAGCTTGAAGAGTCTTTCCCAGGTGATCGTGCGACGGTTCGCAAACTGACTAAATTTGTTGGAGCTGGTGGTGGTTTGAATATTAGCTTCGATAGTCTCTTACTTGGCGAGCGTATTTTTTATGATCCAGAGACGGATACCTTAACGATTAAAGGGACGCCTCCAAATCTAAAAGATCAGTTAAGTCGCAATTAAAATCATATCGTTAAATAAAGAGAGCAAACGGCTCTCTTTTTTTATGTGAATAAGAAACATCCATAGTATATGCTTGTAATTAATGGAGATATGCGAGGGGCAAGTGTTGCTGAAGCTAAAAGAAGGAATACGGCGGTTTGTTTGGTTCTGGTTCGTTTTGTGGTGTGTTTTAGCACTTGGCATTTGGCTGCAAGCCAAACAAACGATTCAAACGATTTCGACTGTAAATGAGTTAGGAAGTAAAGTTGAAGAAGTCAGGCACTTTTTTAACTTCGATCTGCCTTACCGTGTTAAACACGTCGACCAAATTTCACTGAAACTTCAGTTGGCTTATGCAGTTCGCTTACAGCTTGAAAGTGAGTTTTCTGAAGGGAAAATCACACCAGACATCACTCAATTGCTTTATACGACCGACCGATTTTTAGAAAGTGCTCGAGCTTTTGTAAGAAGTGACAGTGAATTGGTTTCGTTAGCAGAACAGTTACGAAGCAGCCGTGCTCGAACAGAAAACTCTGAGAAAATTCAGGCAATGTACTATCGCTTAGGTGCGCTTGTTTTTGAGTCTGTCTTTAGTGACTCTGCAACGAATAGCGATACTTACCGTGACTTAGACCGACTTTTTATTGAATCAGAGACGCTCTCTCCCGAAGAGCGAAGCGCTCTTCAGCGCCAGCTTGCTCAAACCTCAAGCGCACTATCTGCTCAGGCACAGGGCAGTTATTTATCTAATCAACTGCTTAATCCAGATTTCCCGAACCAGTTAACTTCGATAAATGATCAGTTGGAACAGAAGCTAATGACTTTTATTGTTTGGTTGTCTGTAATCAGTGGTTTGCTCCTTTTCCTCATTTCATGGGGAGCCTTCTCCCCAAAAACGATTCAACCGATACCACTACCCAGAACCGATGATAAAAAGTCAGAGCAAGTTGGCGATGATGAAAATGGAGCTAACACTGTTCCCTCAGCTCAGTCAGAAAATTTTCAAAACGTCCAAATGAACGAAAAAAGTTGTAATGAGGTGAATTCATCACAAGTGGAAGTAGTGGAACGTGAGCCGTACATAGATATCAATAAAATGTTAGATTCTCTGTCTGGTGACGAGGGCGCTGTGCGGATGTTACTGGAGGTCTTTATTCAGGATCACTCTGGCGATGGCACTAAAATGTATCAGCTGTTAGAAGAGGATAAAGAGCAAGCGCAAAGAGCCGCACACAGTCTTAAAGGGGTCTCAGGGAGTTTAGGTGCAATGCCATTGCACTGTATTTCGGGTGATATTGAACTGTTGATTAAACAAGGGCAAAAAGTGCCGGAAGAGAAGTTGGCATGTTTAGATGATGTCCTAAAACAAACCATACTTTTTGCTAATAATGTTCTCAATAGTGAAAAGATAACAGAAGCGCTAACAGATTGATATTGCTCTGACTTAATGTCATAAGAGTTGAGGTAATAAAGGCTCGAACTATATGACTTAGTTCGCTTTATTCCTGTTCTATACAATTTGTTAAAGGTGTTTTCATGTCCGTTCGCCGAATGTCTTCAATGATGTTGATAGGGCTGGTTATGATGCTTTCAGGGTGCTCCCTGCTCGAAGTCAAGATCGAGAGTCAAACCGTCCCTCTTACCAAACAAGAGCTCAATATGCGTCTTTTGACTCGTGAGTATGCGCAGCAGTTTTTTGCTCAGGTTGAGCAAGCAGCAGACGCACTACACGAACAATATGAGCCTCATGATAAAGTTCATCAATCTTATATTTTACTTTGGAAGATAAATGCTGAAGAAGGCATCCAAGCTTCTGCATACCAAGTGTCCCCAATGGCTGCACTGATTGATACATGGACTTTCACGCTACAAATGGAACAGTTCTTTACTACCGCTTCTGGTAATGAGCTCTTTGCGTCTGATGAGGCCAAGTTAGTTTCCGTTTATTTAGCGAAAGAGGTAGATAAACTGGCTCAATCTTTATTGAAGAAAGAAGCATACATCAAGACACAAACGTTTGTTGCAGAGTTCGCCAAGCAGCATCCATTCGCTGATTTAAGCATGATTAGGACTCCGGCTTACCGTAGGTGGTTAGATGCAAACCAAATTAGCGAAGAGGAAGCCGTTACAACGCTAGGCACGATGCCAGAAGCACTTGGGGATGTCTCTGATCGTCTAAGTCTGGTATCAGAGCAGACACCAAAAATTATGACGTGGAAAGCGCAGTTGTTGGCCTTGAATAGCTCTGCCAGTATCGAAAAAGTCAATGCGGCGCTCAATAGTTTGCAAGTTACCGCTGATTCGATGAGGGATTTTATCGATAACAACCCAGAGTACATGCGTTATTTGGCAGAACAAATGGCGCTGGAGTTACAACCTTTGGTTGACGATATCGATCAAAGGACGGAGGCGCGTTTATCTCAGTTGGGTGAAGAACGCCAAGCTATAGAGCTGATGGTTGCCAGAGAGCGCCAAGAAATCGCACAGATCATTACCCATGAGCGCGAGAAGTTTGCTCAAGATATGGATCGAGTGTCGCAAGAGGTTGTGAATCTCGCAATGACTAAGCTGATTGAACTTGTCAAAAGTACCATCATCTACTTTATTCTGTTCATTGCCGTTATATTCTTTGCACCGCTTAGCTTGGGCTATTGGTTTGGGAAGCGTACAGCCGTGAAAACGTCAGTCAAACAAAGCTAACGATTTGTTTTGGAAATAAAAAAGAGCGCTTTAAAGCGCTCTTTTTTAGTATTGAATTCGGAAGGGAGGTTCTTTCTATCTCTGCGAAGTTAAGCGGTTTGCTGCTTTAATTCGCCTTCAGCTTCTTCAACTGCTTCTGCTGTTGGTTCGCACTTATCAACAAACCAACCCATGTAAGAAGTGAAGATCGTTACGATGATACATACAAAACTCAGCCACATGAACGGGGCATAAGACAGTGTAGCAACACCCAAAATACTGGCCATGTAGATACCGTTGTCACTCCAAGGGACCATACCTGAGGTTAGCGTGCCGCCAAATTCTGCGTTACGAGACAAATTCTTACGTTTGTAGCCTAGACGGTCATAGTTCTTCGCACAGATTTTTGGGGTCAGAATAAGTGAAACGTACATCGCTGAACCAAATACGTTGCCCATAAAGGCCGTACCAATTGTGCTTGTTGCCAATGAACCTGCACTTTGAACGCGTTTTTCAAACAGCTTCGCGATAGTCTCTAGCACGCCTACTTTATCTAGTAGACCGCCAAAACCAAGGCCGAATACGATAACCGCTACCGACCCAAGCATTGAAGACATGCCGCCACGGTTAAGGATTGAGTCAATGAAATCTACGCCAGATGAGATTGCAAATGGAGCCCAAGCCGTGTTGAACGCGGTTAGGAAATCGACATCTTGGATCATCACTGCCCAAATAATACCTAGCAGAGAACCAAAACTGATCACTGGGAATGAAGGCATACGCATCGCTAGAAGTGACAATACGATGATCACAGGAACAAATGAGTAAGGGGTGATGTAGAACTGCTGTTCCATCGCTTTAATGACAGAGTCTACCTGGCTCATGTCAACTTGACCTGCGTAGTGGAAGCCAAATGCAGTAAACATAATGCCTGTAATAATGTAGCTAATGAGTGCTATCGGCAACATGCCTTTAATATGTTCCATCACTTCAACGTTAGACATAGATGAAGCAAGGATTACTGAATCCGATAGAGGCGACATTTTGTCACCAAAGTAACAGCCTGAAAGTACGGCACCTGCAGTGATTGGCGCAGGAACACCAAGACCTTGACCGATACCCATCATTGCAATACCTGCCGTGCCAGCCGCCCCCCAAGATGTGCCAGTCGCTAGCGCAGTCAATGAACAGATGATCATGGTCGCGAGCAAAAAGATGGAAGGGTGGATGGCTTTAAGGCCGTAGTAAATAATGGTTGGAACAATACCACCAGAGATCCAAGTACCTACAAGCGCGCCAACGGCCAAAAGGATTAAAACGGCTCCAAGTCCATTGGAAATGCCATTTAGTGCTGCTTTTTCCAGATCTTTATACTGGTGGCCAAGCTTTATGCCCAATATCATGACAATGAACCAACCGATGTATAGCGCTAGCTGAATCGGTAGGTCTAGCTTGGCTGTGAACGAAAATGCCAGCAGGAGAAATAAACCGAGCGAGATAAATACCTGTATCAAGCTTGGTAGGCGTGGTGTAACTTGCTTCATATGTGCCTCTGTCAATCTTGGAGCAATAGAGGAAGGCGCTCCTTGTTGTAATCGCGCATAACATACATTAACAAAAATTATATTTCGAACATTTGGTGTTTTATCTTGATGTTCGTCGGTAAAAACGTTTGCTTGTGAAATTAACTGTTAGTTTATTTTAACTTTTTTGGTTTTAAATGTTGTGTAATGTGAAATTATTGTGCTTCATGTGTTATTTTCTCATTGAGTGGTAAGACCAATTAGGGGGCTAAAGTGCTTTCCCTACTTGAAAAATGGTTAAAACCGCAAACCAAACACTAAAAAATCTCGTGTAACCCTGTTTTTCAGAGGAAAAGGTTAAAAAACGCGCTTATTTACAAAATAGGGGTTGAGATTTTGCTGTGAAAAATTAACTATGGGGTAGGTTTTTTAATACATGGAGAGTTAATACGATGAGAGTTGGTTTAGTTGGTTGGCGCGGTATGGTTGGTTCAGTCCTTATGCAGCGTATGGTTGAAGAGAAAGACTTCGACCTAATCGAACCAGTATTCTACAGTACTTCTCAAGTTGGTATTCCTGCTCCTAACTTAGGAAAAGACGCAGGCTTACTGCAAGACGCATATGATATTGAAAGCTTAAAACAGCTTGATGCGGTAATCACCTGTCAAGGTGGTAGCTACACAGAAAAAGTTTTCCCTGCACTTCGTCAGGCTGGTTGGAAAGGCTACTGGATTGACGCGGCCTCTACGCTACGTATGGCTGAAGATTCGATCATCACACTTGATCCAGTGAACTTAAAGCAAATCCAACAAGGCATCCACGGTGGCACGAACACATTTGTCGGTGGTAACTGTACGGTTAGTTTAATGCTAATGGGGCTAGGTGGTCTATTTAAGAAAGGTCTTGTTGAGTGGACAAGCGCAATGACTTACCAAGCCGCATCTGGTGCTGGTGCGCAAAATATGCGTGAATTGATCTCGCAAATGGGCGTTATCAATGACTCTGTTAGCTCTGAACTTGCAAACCCATCAAGCTCTATCCTAGATATCGATAAGAAAGTCGCGGATACAATGCGCAGCGGCTCTTTCCCTACCGATAAATTCGGTGTGCCACTAGCTGGTTCGTTGATCCCATGGATCGATGTGAAGCGCGATAATGGTCAGAGTAAAGAAGAGTGGAAAGCGGGCGCCGAGGCGAATAAAATTTTGGGTTCTCAAAGTTCACCTGTCCCAATTGACGGTACTTGTGTGCGTATTGGCGCGATGCGTTGTCACTCTCAAGCACTTACTATCAAGCTTAAACAAAATGTACCAATGGACGAAATCGAAGAAATCATCGCCACTCATAACGATTGGGTGAAAGTGATTCCTAACGACCGTGACATCACTGCTCAAGAGCTAACACCGGCAAAAGTTACGGGCACAATGTCTGTACCAGTGGGTCGTCTACGTAAGATGGCGATGGGTGATGATTTCCTAAATGCTTTCACTGTTGGTGACCAACTGCTTTGGGGTGCTGCGGAGCCATTGCGTCGTACTCTGAGAATTATTCTGTCTGAGAAAGCATAATCACATCAATCCTTTATTTGATGACAAAATAAAAGAGCTCCGTAGGGAGCTCTTTTTTCATGCGTCGTCTTCCGTTCGAACGACTCTTTTGTCTGGATCGGCCAGTTCACTACCACAATGTTTACAGTAAATTGCGTCAGAGTCGTGCCCTGCGTGGGAGCAGTTTGGGCATTTCACCAATACTTTGTGCGATTGCATCTCTTGGTGCAGTTCGGCAGTGAAAATACCTGTAGGTACCGCCAAAATGGAATAACCCAGTAACATGGTGAGTGATGCAAGCCCTTTACCTAGGTCTGTTTGAGGGACCAAGTCACCATACCCAACCGTTGTGATGGTCACGATCGCCCAATAAATACTCTTAGGAATGCTAGTAAATCCGTTTTCAGGTCCTTCAATGATAAAAATCAACGAGCCGAAAATCGTTACCATAATGGCGACGGAACTAAAGAAGATAAAAATCTTTCTGCGCGCCATAAGCAGTGAACGTAAGAGGATATTGGACTCTTGGAGGTATCGGACTAACTTGAGTATGCGGAATATTCGCATCACTCGCAGCGCCCTGATCACACCCATAAACGAAGCGGATGGGAAGAAGAGTGCTAAATAGGTGGGCAAAATCGCAAGTAAATCGACGACACCATAAAAACTCTTTGCGTAGGCGGCAGGTTTAGGAGAGCAATAAAGCCTTAGAAGGTATTCAATCGTGAATAGGCCAGTAAATGTGTATTCAATAAACTTCAGCTCTTTTTCCCACTCGGCCCGAACGGAGGGTATCGAATCTAACACCAGTACGATTAACGAACTGATGATCGCGATAATGAGAGCAATATCGAACGTTTTACCAGCTTTGGTATGAGTACCAAAAATGGTGACATATAGAGTATGTTTAAGAGAGTCAGTCGTCATGACAAAGCGATCCATTGTTGAATCGCTCTATCATACAATTTTATAGAAACTCAGGCTAATCCTGGAAATAAGTTGCGTAAGCCATTCGCAATGAACTCTATGCCAAGCGCGCCCAATATCAAACCCATGATACGAGTAATGACGTTGATTCCAGTTTGACCTAAAAATCGTACGATCAATGGGGCAGAGCGGAACAATAGCCATGAACAAAGGCAGAACAAACCAATCGTAATACTAATGCCCACGGTATCGAACATGCTTGGGTAGCGTGCACCATAAACAATAGTCGAACTGATTGCACCAGGACCTGCCATTAAAGGCATTGCAAGAGGGACCACACCAATCTGTTCACGACTGACGTATTCCGTTTTCTCTTGTTTGTTCTGCTTATCTTCCCCCAGTTTACCGCTCATCATCGAGAATGCGATGCTAAGTAATAGCAACCCGCCAGCGACACGAAACGAATCCAGAGAAATACTGAACATGTCTAACAGTAACTGACCAGCAAAAAGCGAAATGATCAGGATGATCGCAACAGCCACATTTGCTGTTGTTGCCGTATTGCGCTTTTCGTCTGGAGTCATATGCCCGGTTAGTGACACAAACACAGGCATGATACCAACAGGGTTTACTGCGGCGACCAAACCGAGAAAAAACTGCAAGAAGATAGCAAGTTCAAAAGTTTGCATGTTGCGTACTCATCAAAGTTCACATTAGTGAAAAGGAGAAGGGGTAATTTGGGCGTAATGTAAGGCAAAAGTTAGGTTGTAAGAAATGAAAAAAACTAACGCATTCCCTGCCATTTAAGTGAGAAAAACTAATTCTTTAATAAACTGTATCTAATCTGGAAAGGAAATGTTACGTATAAAGTTGCTGATAAATTGCGCTGTTTTACATAAACGTTAACATTCGCACATTTTTGATAAAAACCAAGGTGGTTTGTAGAGAGATGTATTCGGTTCGATATACTCTCAGTAGCACAAAGAATTGGGCCTACATGTAATTTTGTTGGTCAAAAATGAAACTTTTTTACAGGTTGTTGTAGTTTCTTTTATTTATTTGTCCATTTGCTTCTTTTTTACTCAATAAAAAATGAAAGTTAATTTATTTGTTTATCAGTGATTTATGTCATTTTGGTGTGATGAGGCACCACTTTGGTAGTATTTAGGTGGTGAGAACTGATCCAAGTCAATTTTTTTCACACTCTGAAATATTATACTCAGTCCTGAAAGCAATTTACTAAGACGTTTGTTTTCTAAGTGACTGATAAACAGTAAAAACGATAAGTAATAGCCTTAGTAAAAAGTTTTTAATATTTGTTAATTTTAGGAGACTCCCTATGCCTGTAACTAATATGGCTGAACTAGATGCAATGGTTGCTCGCGTTAAGAAAGCGCAAGAAGAGTTCGCTACTTACTCTCAAGAGCAAGTAGATAAAATCTTTCGTGCAGCATCGCTTGCAGCTAACCAGGCCCGTATCCCGCTAGCTCAACAAGCGGTAGAAGAATCTGGTATGGGTATTGTTGAAGATAAAGTAATCAAGAACCACTTCGCCTCTGAGTTTATCTACAACAAATACAAAGACGAACAAACGTGTGGCATCTTAGAAGAGGATGACAACCTAGGTACTATGACTATCGCTGAGCCTGTAGGCATCATCTGCGGTATCGTACCAACGACTAACCCAACTTCTACAGCGATCTTCAAATCTCTAATCTCTTTGAAGACTCGTAACGGTATCATCTTCTCACCACACCCACGTGCGAAAAACTCAACTAACGATGCAGCTAAACTCGTTCTAGATGCAGCAGTAGCAGCAGGCGCACCAAAAGACATCATCGGTTGGATCGACCAGCCTTCTGTTGAGCTTTCAAACGCTCTAATGAAACACGATGACATCGCTCTTATCCTTGCAACTGGTGGTCCAGGCATGGTTAAAGCCGCTTACTCTTCTGGTAAGCCAGCAATCGGTGTAGGTGCAGGTAACGTTCCGGTTGTTATCGATGAAACAGCAGACATCAAACGTGCTGTTGCTTCTATCCTTATGTCTAAGACTTTCGACAACGGTGTAGTATGTGCTTCTGAGCAAGCTGCAATCGTAGTTGACGAAGTATACGACGAAGTGAAAGAGCGTTTTGCTTCTCACAAAGCTTATGTCCTAAGCAAAGCAGAAGCTGATAAAGTTCGTAAAGTGCTTCTTATCGATGGCGCGCTAAACGCGAAAATCGTAGGTCAGCCAGCAGCAGCAATCGCTGAAATGGCAGGCGTTAAAGTTCCAGCAGACACTAAAGTTCTTGTTGGTGAAGGTCTGGGCAAAGTATCTCACGATGACGCATTCGCTCACGAGAAACTATCTCCAACTCTAGGTCTATTCCGTGCTGACAACTTCGAAGACGCGGTTGCTCAAGCGGTAACTATGGTTGAGATTGGTGGTATCGGCCACACATCTGGTCTTTACACTAACCAAGATACTAACGCTGACCGTATCCGTTACTTCGGTGACAAGATGAAGACAGCTCGTATCCTAATCAACATCCCGACTACTCACGGCGGTATCGGTGACTTGTACAACTTCAACGTTGCGCCATCTCTAACGCTAGGTTGTGGTTCTTGGGGTGGTAACTCTATCTCTGAGAACGTAGGTCCTAAACACCTAATCAACAAGAAAACTGTAGCGAAGCGAGCTGAAAACATGTTGTGGCATAAACTACCTAAGTCAATCTACTTCCGTCGTGGTAGCCTTCCAATCGCACTGGGCGACCTAGAAGGTAAGAAACGTGCATTCCTAGTAACTGACCGTTTCCTATTCAACAACGGTTACGCAGATGACGTAGTAAGCCTACTAAAAGCTCAAGGCATGGAAGTTCAAACATTCTTCGATGTTGAAGCTGACCCAACACTGTCTGTAGTAGAAAAAGGTGCGGCTCAAATGGCTAGCTACCAACCTGACGTTATCCTAGCGCTAGGCGGTGGTTCACCAATGGATGCAGCGAAAATCATGTGGGTAATGTACGAACACCCAGAAACTCACTTTGAAGAACTAGCAATGCGCTTTATGGACATCCGTAAACGTATCTACAAGTTCCCTAAAATGGGTAAAAAAGCTGAGCTTGTATGTATCACTACAACTTCAGGTACTGGCTCAGAAGTTACTCCATTCGCGGTTGTTACTGACGACAAGACTGGTGCTAAATACCCACTAGCTGACTACGAAATCACGCCAAACATGGCAATCGTTGATGCGAACCTAGTAATGAACATGCCTAAGTCTCTAACAGCATTTGGTGGTTACGATGCAGTAACTCACGCTCTAGAAGCTTACGTATCAGTTCTTGCTAACGAATACTCAGATGGCCAAGCTCTTCAAGCACTTAAGATGCTAAAAGAGTACCTACCATCAAGCTATGCGAACGGTGCAAATGACCCAATCGCTCGTGAGAAAGTACACAACGCAGCTACTATCGCTGGTGTTGCATTTGCGAACGCATTCCTAGGTGTTTGTCACTCAATGGCTCACAAACTGGGTGCTGAGTTCCACTTGCCACACGGCCTAGCTAACGCACTACTTATCTCTAACGTGGTACGTTACAACGCGAACGACAATCCAACTAAACAAACTGCGTTCTCTCAATACGACCGTCCACAAGCACGTCGTCGTTACGCTGAAGTTGCTGACCACCTAGGCCTAAGCCAAGAAGGTGACCGTACTGCTCAGAAGATTGAACGTCTACTAGCATGGTTGGATGAACTAAAAGTTAACCTAGACATCCCAATGTCTATCCAAGCGGCAGGTGTTGCTGAATCAGATTTCGTAGCGAAACTGGATGAGCTAGCGGTAGAAGCGTTCGATGACCAATGTACTGGTGCGAACCCACGTTACCCTCTAATCAGCGAACTTAAAGATGTGTTGATGGCTTCTTACTACGGTAAAGCATTTGTTGAAGGCGAAACTTTCGAAGGTACAACTGTTATCAAGAAGAAAGCAGACCAAGAAGCAGCAAAAGCAGCACCTAAAGCAAAGAAAGAAAAAGCTGACGCGTAATTAAAAAATCGAGTGAGCAAGGTTTTCGCTAGCACGGAACCTTAATCGGGAAAAGGTTAAAGCCCCAGTCAAATGACTGGGGCTTTTTTATTTTGGTGCAGGAGTTACATCTGGCTTGGGAAAACAGAGTTGCTGTGTATGCTTACACTTCGGTCGCAACTACTCGGCCACTGAAGTATTCATTCGCGACGATGTATGCTGTGTTGCGGACTAGTTCGTCTTGGATCTCAGCCCAGTGCCTCTCGTTGAGATCTTCTTTTGTATGATTTACCGAGGGAATAACGCCGCCCACTCGAATGTTGAATGGTGTGAGTTCTTTTGCCCAGCTGTGAGTAAAACCTGACACCAACGCCGCCATGCTTTCAACTCCCGTAAAGTCTTCATGGTTGTCATGAGAAATGACGTTAACAATGACGCCTTTCTTGTTTCTGGCTCGAAAGCGCTCTGCTCCTACTTGGCCGTAGGTATAAAGGAAGCGTGCCGCAGACGACAAGTGATCAATGTAAGTACTCATTGGTTCTGGCGCCATTAAGCCAGGCATAGGGGAGCTGGTCCAGCAATTAACAATCACATCTGGTGTCGCACGTAGCTGTGATTCTATCTGGTCAAACAATAAGTTAATGGACGTTGTGTTATCACTACACACATTCATCGCATACACTTTGTCAGTGAAAGCGCTGATTTGCTCATAGCTCGCTCTCAAAGCGCTAGAATTTTGGTCACAAAGAATCAACGTTGCTCCAAGATGAGCAAAGTGATTTGCACAGGTTCTTCCTATAACCGAACCTGCAGACGTGACGAGAATAATTGATTCTTTGATATCCATAGCACCTTCACTGTATCCATATGTGAAAAACAATACACCAGTGGTTTGTGCTAATAGCATGGTTGAAATTCGTTGGGTTCAGTGTGAAAGGCTTCAAACTAACGCTTTCGAGTGAGGACTATTGTGCGGTAATTTGTAAGACGTCACATTTCTGACGTGTAGGTATTGCAAGCTATTGGATAAAAAGCGGATCTCTATGCTTTAGCTTGAATTTGATGCTGACGTTGAGCCGTCACTAGCTGATTATATAGCCCAGCATCTGGGATCAGTTGTTTGTTGCGTTCGCCCAATCTGCGTCGCTCATGACCAGATAGGTTGTGATAAACCTCCTCTGGTAGGTTGAATGTGTCTTCAGGCAGGTAAGTCAGCGCATCTGGTTTTAGGTAATGGCTCAGCTTTGCGGAAGGCAATCCTGCATCGTGAAACTGTTTCGCTTGTTCAGCTGCGAGTTCATAGCTGCTGCTATCAGAACGAAGAGCTTGAGGTTGCGATAAACCCAATTGTTGGCGAAGAATACTGTCACTGGTGATGACTTCCTGGACCTCTTCAACTGGGACCACATCGCGAACATCATTAGAGAACATAGACAGAATCAGCGAGAAATCCGCACGACGACCTTCGTGTACGGCATGGTTAATACCATTACCGAACTGAAGTTCGTTGATAATTGCAGCTTTGTCTAACGTATGAATTTGCATGATGTTCCTCGCTCGATGCTCTTTTAACGGCGTGGATAAGAAAAACTTTAGTAAAAGAGGGAATTATTTAAAGGTGCTAGGGAAGGCGAAACAAAAAAGCCCGCTAAATAGCGAGCTTTTGAATAAGACTAAATTGAACTTAGGGGGAAGTATATTACTTCGCTAGGTTCTCAGCTACGAAGTCCCAGTTTACTAGAGCCCAGAAGCCGTTCATGTAATCAGGACGTACGTTGCGGTAATCGATGTAGTACGCGTGTTCCCATAGGTCAACAGTTAGAAGTGGTGTTGTACCTTCTTCTGTTAGAGGAGTAGCAGCGTTAGAAGTGTTAACGATCTCTAGAGAGCCGTCAGCTTTCTTAACCAGCCAAGTCCATGAAGAACCGAAGTTGTTGATTGCTGAATCAGTAAACTTCGCTTTGAATTCTTCAAAAGAACCGAATGCTGCGTTGATTGCGTCTGCAACTGCGCCAGTTGGCTCGCCGCCCGCATTTGGAGCAAGACAGTGCCAGTAGAACGTGTGGTTCCAGATTTGCGCTGCGTTGTTGAATACGCCACCAGTAGAAGTCTTGATGATCTCTTCTAGAGTTTTGCCTTCGAACTCAGTACCAGGGATAAGACCGTTAAGCTTAACAACGTAAGTGTTGTGGTGCTTACCGTGGTGGTAGTCTAAAGTCTCTGCTGAGATGTGTGGTTCTAGTGCGTCTTTCGCGTAAGGAAGAGCTGGTAGTTCAAATGCCATTACTCGATTCTCCATTGATTTGAAAGGATGACCTTTCGATTGCTTCCAGTGTTTTTTTATAGCTATGTCGCCTTTAAGGCTGACTTGGTAAGTATTTTAGCAAGTTTTTACTTTATTAAAACCCCGATATGAAAATATTTTAAGAGGTTAGCAGTGGTGAAGTGCTGCATTGCTCGCCAATGAGCAACCTAAAATTAAGCCTTATTAATTATATGGTTTTTATTCTGTCGTTATTGAGTAGAATGTGGCAAATAAATAAAGTTCAAACCCATGAATGAGGAAGCGATGGAAACTATCGACAAAATCAAACAGCAGATCTCTGAAAACTCAATCCTGCTGTACATGAAAGGATCACCGAAACTACCTAGCTGTGGTTTCTCTTCTCAAGCGTCACAGGCACTAATGGCATGTGGTGAGAAGTTCGCTTACGTAGACATTCTGCAAAACCCAGATATCCGTGCTGAGTTACCAAAGTACGCGCAATGGCCAACTTTCCCTCAACTATGGGTTGAAGGTGAGCTTATCGGCGGTTGTGACATTATTCTAGAAATGTTCCAAAAAGGTGAACTGCAGCCTCTAATCAAAGAAGCAGCAGCGCGCGCTGAAGATCAAGCTGAGTAATTCGTAAATACTCACATTTAGCGATAGAATACGAAGGAGCCGTACTGGCTCCTTTTTCTTTTTAGGTTAGTGGAATGAACATAAAGCTTTATTATATGTTGTAACCTTGCCTAACCTCTCCAATCGCTGCTATCCCTTGCTATATATAGAGTGTAAGAAACTCACCAATCTGATGTTGACTTATGCATAACGAAGAAAGCTGACCTGTGCCGCCATTTTGTCGCCATACATTTATTCGAGCGCTTTACTGCAATCTAAGAGGGCGAGCTCTCTGAAGCCTATGCTAAAAGAATGATGAAGTACTTCATTAACTGTTTGTGGATACGACTCATATTACTAGTTTCGGTGTTTACCCATTGTTAATGTAAATCTATGGATACAGTTTGGTTTTTTTACAAGGTACCTGATCATATTGAGCAAGGTTTTATATACTGAACACATCTATCGATGTATGTTGACAATGTTACTGAGTTACTCAGTTTAGCGGAGGAGTAATGAAAAGAATTAACCCCTACATGTTAAGCATTGCGATGCTATTAACATTCTCATTTCCTTCTTATGCCGATGGTAATGACTTGTTAGATAATTGCCTAGCAGCGGAGAAGTTTATGGACACACAAGAAATGAACAATCCATTTGGTATAGGTGTCTGTTTTGGGATGGTACAAGGCGTCAGGAACACTATGAGTATTCTTGGGAAGAATAAAGTAGTAGAAGCATGTCTTCCCAAGAATGGTATTACTAACGGACAAGCAACGCGAATTGTAGTGTCATATTTAAAGAGAAACCCCGCGATATTGCATTATGACGAGGTGCTCTTGACCATGGCCGCTTTTGGCGAAGCATATCCTTGCAAATAGAAGGCTACAAGCCTTTTTGTTCTCAGCACTAGATGTCTAGCGCTGTAAGCGGATTAAACCTCACCGCATCACTCAAATGGTTTGGTGAAAAGTGGGCGTAAATCATTGTGTGATCGATATGCTGATGTCCGAGGATTTCCTTCAATACAAGAATGTTGCCGCCATTTGCCATAAAGTGGCTCGCGAACGTATGACGTAAAACGTGAGTCGCTTGTCCTTCTGGTAGATGGGGAAGGGCTTTAGTTAGCCATTTGTATGCCACGCCGTAACCGCAAGTGAAAAGGCGATCATTGGTTGGCTTATAGATTTGGTTATACAACTCCTCAGAGATTGGTACAGTTCTGTTCCGTTTGCCTTTGGTGTTGTTGTAGGTAATACGATATTTCGTCAGGTTAGAGCCTTTAAGATAAATCGCTTCTCTAATGCGTGCCCCCGTCGCTAGGCATACTTTGTATATCTTCGTTAGTTCATCACCAACTGGGCTTTGTTGAGCCACTTCAAACAAGTGGTGAATTTCCTGCTCAGTCAGAAACGTTAGTTCGGACTCGGGTTTTTTGATTGCCTCAATACCATCAGCTGGATTAGGTAGTCTCCACTCTCCAAGCTTTATTAATTTATTGAACATCGCTTTTAGCTGCCCAAAATCCACGTTATTCGAAGCGATAGAAAGTTCTTTGTGTTGCTGGCCTCTGCCTTTGTTGGCACGGCTAGCTCGATAAATGGCAAGTTGCTTTGAATTAAGCTGTGAACCTATAGGGTTGCCCAAGTCGAAAACCATACTTTCTAAGCGCTGGCGAGTATGGTCACCTGACTTGAGATTCTTACCATGCAGCTTAAACCATAATTCGACTAAATCAGATAATCTGCGGTGGTCAGGTTTCGAACCTAGCCATGGCTTATCATCCACCTCTTTCATTAGATGCAACTCAAAAGCTGTAGCTTCACCTTTGGTCGCAAAGCGCTTACGAACGCGTTTACCAGTGCGGCCTTGCGGATAGCACTCGCAAAGCCAAGGTTTTTTACTGCCGTCTTTAATGTTTCTTATTGTCATAATGAGATTAATACAACTGTTTTTGTATACAGTATTTATGTGTGGCAATTTTTGCAATGTTTAAGATGATAATGAACGAACAAGAATGACGAAAAGATGGCTGATACTATCTATGGTGTTTACAGTTGCTTGAATGGTTTGGCGAGAAGTGGGTATAAATTATCGTGTGATCGATATGCTGATTAAACAGGATGTCTTTCATTACAAGAAAGTATTTACGCATGCGGTTAACATCGCCTTGTGGATAACATTCACAAGGCGATGGCTTTTACAGTCGTATTTTATATTTCAGATCGACATGATTACTTGAAAAGTAGAACTTATTTCAACTTAAAGAATTTATCTGTTTTAGATAGTGATAATACTTCTAAATGAGCTGTATCCAAATAAGCCGGTAGCTTGTCTCTTAAGACAGGTAGAACATATTGACAGTTCACTTCATTGACTAATTCTGTGAACAAGTTGGTTATTTGGTTTGAATGTACATTCTCAATTTGGTCTTGCAAAACAAAGTGAAGGCAAGGGATGTCGTTATCATCAGCAAACGCAATGTATGATAAATCAAATGAAGCCATTTGGCTTTTCTTTGTTCCTGTTCCGGGATTACCTTCAATATTAGTAATAGAAAACTTATAGGTACCACTATCTGCCTCCGCACTTAAAAGAGAGTGTACTCCATCGAGTCTACTAGAAAAGCTAGAAAATATTTTATTAAATTTTGCAATTTGCTCTTGAATAAGGCTGTCCTTTGATTCAATTGAAGTGGAAATGTCATCCAGCTTCCTATTGATATTTTCAAGTTTTTTATTACTATTTTCCCAAATTGACTTTTGCTCTTCAAGCTTCCCTTTTTGTTCATGGAATGTGTTTAGTTGAGTTATAATTTCTTGTAACTCGTCTACAGCACCTGATTTTTTTAATGCTTGAGATAGTAGTTTTTCTTCGGATAATAGCTTTGTAAGCTCCTGCTTATTAGAAAATAAGCTTTCTTGGATGGCGGGTATGTCTTTGCTAATGAAGTCTATTTTTTCCTGAATCATCCCATTATGGAACTTTAAAGTATCCTCGAAGGTTTTTTGTAAATTAGGAATGAGTGACTTAGCATCCTCGTACATCTTTTTGATATACTGAATGTTAGCTTTAGAAAAACCCTTGCTTAAATCTTCTACACTTTCTTCGATAAGTTCTTTTCTCATCTCCAATCGTGATATTTCTTCACTCAATGAGTTGATATTTGATTTGACTTCATTTAAGCGACTTAATTGGGTTTCATAATTTTCGTTAAGGTTGAAGTTATTTTTCTTCTCAGTTAGTTCTTCTATTTCATCGTCTACAATTAATAATTTTTGATTAATTTGAGGTAAATTGTTTTCTTTCCTCAAGCGTGTTTGTAGTCGTTCTTCAAGGTTTTTTTCTCTTACTAAAAGATCTTTATCTTGGTTGGTTCCGACACCAAACCAAAATAAATGTAACGCTTCATAAGCTACATCCGTATCATAAGGACTTAAAACACGAATTGTATTTATGAGTTTGTTTTTTTCATCTCTAATATTTTTAGATTTTAACTGTTTAAATGTTGGCTTTTCGGATGATGTTTTAAATATTCTTTTTTTTAGTTCTAAAGAAAATTTATCATTAGTGTATTTTTCGCCATCAATAGTTTGTATTTTACTAGATCTTTGTAAAAAATTACGACAAATAGTCAGTGTTTTTGCTTGTTCATCTAATATGTTTTCTGTCAAAGTTAATGTAATTGTTACATTGTTTTTTGTTAGAAAATCTTTAACTTTTTCATTTGCACCATTGAATTCAGGGTCATGATATATGTTCTTGGCATTACCATCTAAACAGTAATCAATCAGGCGTAGAACCGTCGTTTTACCAACACTATTTCCTGAATCTGTTTTAATGACGTTTTGTGGCGTATTATCCACAATAAGATTTATACCTTTGTGGAAGTTAATATTTCTAAGTAATTCTTCGCCATTTTTTACAACCAAAGACTTTAAAAACATTTTTGAATATTCCCCGAGTTATCGTTATCAATAACACCCAATAAATATAACCAACTGACAGATAGTGAAAATAATTGTATAGATACTTCGTGTTCGTCAGACACTTTTTCGTGAAGTCTAAAAAAGTCAACAGAATGCCCTTCACTTTTTTTAAGGGCATTAATGATATGAGCACCTATGACATATAGGTCTTTATCAGGGTGAGTATTTTTACTAATAATCATTGTTTGACTCGTTTGGGACTGGTGGTTCTTCCAAAATCTTACAGCGCATGAATGCATCTACCATGACGACTCTCAGTGCTGGAGCAAAGTCTTCAAGCTTGACACTTTCGCAATCAATAAGGCTCAGTAACTCATCGAAAACGTCTTCATAGATAGCATCTGAGTTTTGTTGAATGATGGGCATGTAATCATCACTACATCCTACATACTTTCCTGATGCTTCTAAGTAAATGTGGTGGATATTATCTAATAAGCTCTCTTTTTTCAAAGATCCTGCCTTGTCAAGTTCATCATAAAGCATGTTGAGTTTATGGTAGTAAGCACTTAGCTCGTTGATTACACGTCTTTTTGATTTTACAGCGTTATGATTTAATTTATTTGTAATGTTGAACGCTGTTGTGCTTTGGCGGTCTTTAAGAGAACTTAAGCCTAGTTCCGCTATTTTATTTATAGCAATCTGTAGCATAGAGGTGGACTTGCCTAGATTTCTCGCTGTAATACTAGCCTCATGGTTGTCCTTCATCTGTTTCAGAGCTTCTACCGTATATTTTTCAACGTCGTTCGTTTCATCATGATGTTGGACGCACAACAATATCAAATTTTCATAATCGGCGCGTTCTTTATCAGTCATATCCTCTCTATAGCGTTCGCCATCGTCATTTGCCGCTTCGATATGACAGATATTTGAATCTTTTGCGTTAGTTTGATTTACCAACTGCTTAGTACATCCAGGGAAAGCACATTCATTACCCGAAAGTGCAAAAAGTTTTTTTAGCGTTAGTTGAGAATAGTTTCTTGCTTGTGTGCCCATGGTTTTACTAGCCGTTGTAAGTGTTAGTTATATAAGTTAAGTGCTCGTTTTGATACTTCGATCTAGAATCCAATTGTGCTTAACATTGGATCTTCTGGCTAAAAGATAAAAACTGAAATGGATTCATGTTTCCGAGCCTACTCCACTCCCATTAGCCTAGAGCGCTATCATTTTATCTGTTAAGAAGATTATTCTTCTGGTGTAGTAGTTAAATTCTTAAACTCTAAATCAGAAACAGTGAACTGAAGGTTTTCCAATTCAAAATAATCTTTAAGAGTTTTGTTGTTTACCAGCTTGAAATCCACATTAAATGTTGCAATTTGTGACTTATCATCAATGGATTGGAGAATTAAGTTTGCTTTAGTTGGATGTTTGGAGGATTGAACGAAGTAGTTACCTTGCCAGTTACAGCTTGCACTTAGCTCATCAGAACTTTGCTGCGCTGAAGTTACAGAATAGCCTTCGCGAACATTACTTCTGAAGATTATTAAGTCACAAAAATTATTGTCATCATTTATTACTGTTATAGACACAGCAGGTTGGTTCGCCATGGTGTAGCTAAAGTCAGAAGCGGTGGTTGAGTTTACAGCAAATTCTTTTTTTGCTCCGCACCCTATAATAAGCAGTACAGAGATTAAAGCTACAAATTTTAAGTTCATATTTTTATTCCTAGCCAATTTAACAATTATTCTTTTCTTAATGTTACCGCTACGCGGCCAACTACTTTTATATCTTTTTCTGAAACTTCAACGGTGCTATCACCAAACACAACTGCCAGTTTTTTGCCTGGTAAGCGTTGGATATGGTTAATCGACAAAGTACCATCAATATCTATTAAATATTTGCCCGAAGTTGGGTTCGTAGAGCTTTTGTCAACGAGATATAAAGCTTCATTAGTTTCAACTTCAATTGTTGTGTCAGCTTTGAGGTTAAAGCTATTAAATCTACGGGTAGCGTAGGGGAGCTCACCAGTATCTAAAAGCTCCCCATTGGTTAGGCAATAGCTTTTGATCTGGACAGAGTTGTGTTGTGGTGAAGAAGTAGTGCGAATTTCCTCGGCAGTACGTTTTGTCGCTGAGTGAGCCTTAAACCGCTCTTCTGGCTTTAACGCCAGCTCCACCATTGGAATTCCCAAAGCTAAGTGAGCCCTAACCATGAGTTCATGAGAAGTTCGATTATGAGTATTCCAAGTGCTGAAAGTACTTTTTGGTACGCCATATACGAACGCCATTTCCTGAAAGTTCTTACATCCTGTCAAACGCTTCAAATTTTCTGTGAAATCAGTGCCTTTCAAATAATCAAAAGGTTCTATTCTACGAATGCTCATGACTAAAAGTTCTCGTTTTCGAATTAATTTGTCATTTTTTGTTGAAAGTTCGAAAATGACGATCAATAATTCTTGTGTGTTTCGGATGTCATGCCGACCAAAGCAAGAGACAACCGAAGAAGATAGACATAAATACAAGGATATCACCATGTTAACGTACAAGATACCTCCACTAAGTCCATATGTGACTTACGAAGAATACTCCCGCCTTACTGGTTTACCTATGGGCACCATCAAGCAATACGTGACTGAAGGTCGCGTGATCATCAAGCCAAAAGACAAACGCCGCGATAAGCCGCTGATTAACATGGTTGCTATGCACGAAATGGCGGCACGTGAAGCCATTGCTGCGCTCGGGTAAGTAATGGGCTTTTCCTCTTTTCTTCCAACTAAAACGCACTGCCCAATGTGGCTAAATGTGTTCGCGTTGGTTGTCATTCTCGTACCGCCTTTCATGTAAGAGTGTGGATCATGGACGCAAATATCGCTATGTGCGGATTCCGCGAACGCAAACAGCAATCTTTTAACGCTGCATGCTGCGACTTCGCCATCAATCACAATATGGAAAAGCTGGCTCCACGCATTGGCCTGACTGGGAGAATGCTGCGTAACAAGCTAAATCCAGAACAGCCTCACAAACTGGACCCTGTGGATTTGGCATTGCTGAGTAAAGAATCCGGCGATTACACCATTGTGAATACACTCTTTGCTGACTTAGGTGTGGTGACGGTTCAGTTACCTCAAGACGGGGAAGATAAGAACCTTTTAGAGCGCACGTTACTTAACAACCAATATTCAGGTGAGCTGTCTAGCGATGCAATGCACATGTGCAGCGCAGACCGTTTACCCCGCAGTCAAAAGCGCAAAACCATTGCCAAGGTTCAAGCGGCCATTGGCAACTTAGTTTTGCTCGTCAACGATTTAGAAAACCGCACCACCGGCTTTCAGCCACTCATGCAAATGGGCACAGATTTTCTCGCCAATGGTGCGCCACTTCCGGGTTTAGCCTAAGGAGAACTAATGAGTCAGCTAGCTATTCAACAAGAACAACAAAAGCAAATACCTAACGCCAGCGAGAGCATCGCCGCTTGTAAAGCATTGTTCAATGGTTCCGCTACACGCGGCAAGTTGAAAAAATTGTGGGACGCTATGCCACCGCGTTTTCGCGGTATGGTTTTAGTCGCTGGTGATCTTAAAGCCTCGGAGCATGTGCGAGAGTTTGAAAGCTTTAATGATTTGGAGCTTCAAAAAATCCGTAGCGGCATGCAACAAATTAAAGAAATTGCGACGTTGTTCGATCGCAATCTTGGTGACGTTCGACGCCTCAAACGTTACCAATTCAGTAGTACTCATTAATTCTCCAAGCCTTTGCCCCTTTAACAGGGGGCTTTTTTCGTCTTAGCGTAGGAGCATAAAAGATGAATCTAAATGAAGTCGCAAACAAACTCGCGATCCAAACAACTATTAATAGTCTGTTCGCTTTGGCGTTGGATAGCTCAGATGTCATCAGTATTCGTATCGAGTACTCATCAAAAGTGAGCCTTCTCAACGTGATTGTGTTCGACGAAAACACAACGAATCACGCTCACAACGTTGTGTTGATTGATCAGGAACGAGCGCTAGAAGAACTACTGAATATTGAAGATTACCTGATTGAACGCATTGCTTTTCGTCGTGATGCAGTTGAAGCGGAGGATGCCGCATGAACAATAGTTCGAGTGAAGCCAGCCAGTTAATTGAAATGTTGAAAGACCGATTGGAAGAGTGTTGTGACTGTATCGAAGCTGGCTATGAGATTACGCGTTCTGCCGGATACAGGACTATTGATGCAGAGTTAACGGTGGAAGGCGGACGCTCTTTCATTGATGAGGCGAGTCGTTACTTAGAAGAACAGGAGCGTGAGTCATGCAATACGCCGCAATAATGCTTTGTCCAGCTGGCGGTGTTATCCGCCATGAAGAAACTCAAGAAGTTGCCAATGTAATAGTTGGTGATTTCGACTCATTAGACCAAGCCATCGAACAAGCGTGTGTTTCCCTTAGTTGTACTCATCTAAGCAAAGGTGTATTGAGCAAAGGCAACATGAAAGGTGGTTTCATGCTAGTGACGACTCAGGAATTGGAGGCGGTATGACGCACCCAAAGTTTACCGTTTTCTCTGTAGGTAAGGACAAACTACGGATAGATTATGAATCAGTCTGATCTTCTATATATCGGCGGGGCAGTGATGCCCCTGGACCGAATCAAAAATAATGACGCCAGCTATAATGCTGGTTTTTTAGGTTCCAAAATATACTCAGACCAAGAACAAGCACTTCTAGATAGTGGAATGGTCAAAAAAATAGCGATATATGACCGCGTTCCCAACCGAAAGTCCAAGCGCGAACGAGATCTTCAAGAGAGAACTGACTTTTATAAATCTGTAAATTATCTCTCTGAACACGACCGCGAAGCGGCGGCGAGAATCGCCGAAGAGTATAGGCTAGTCAAAGGGCGCAAAAGTCCGACAGAGAAATTTCGCCACAGAAAAGACAAGCAAATTAAGCAATTGATGAGTCTGAGCAAGTCTCTACGCCCTAAAAGTATCATCAGTAATGCCGACGCCAACTTCAGCCATGATGCTTTGTATGAAACGAACGAGCGCTCCAAACCTGCCATTCTCAATCAGAATGGAAAACGAGGACAAGGCGAACCTAAAAAGATTCCTATTTCAATGCAGCTAATGCACCGGTCTTGGAATGAAACTTATAAGTTTCAGGCGGTAACCGAAACGCCATCTAGTGCTGCGCCTGCGGAAAACAGTGGTGAGAGGTTTTCGGAAAAGCTGACGTCCCGTTCTGTTTCTAAAATCTTTGAGGCAGGGGCTTACACTGCAGCTTGCCATGGTGGTTTCTCTACTTTTCTGACGCTGACTTTCACCAAGGCACAACGGATGGCCATATTCGGCGGAATGTTGGATGGAAGTGAGTGTGTCAGTATGGGATCGCATCACCCAATAATCTATAAGCGCAACATGGTGACAATACATCCCAAGCGCGGCGAAAAGAAAGTTGACCAACCAATCACGGATATTGGTGGAGAATACTGGCTGTTTCCAACCTCAGATAGTAAGCGTGTTAAAGCTATGAACCAGGGCAGTGTCATAGCCGGGCCGTATTGCGATCTTAAACAAAAGCCCAAGCAAGAGTTCTCGATGGAAAAAACCTTAGAGACAACGATAGGTAAAGAAGTCTCTCGTTTTCTTGATGGCGCAAAGAAAATGTATCAACGTGGCTGGGTTGCGGATCATACCATCCAAGTTGATAAAGATAGTGGACGAAAGTACTGTGATTTATCCCAGGAGAAAGTTGCTAAACATGTTCACCCCAGCGATGTTGGCCCAACTAACTTGCCTGCTGATTTCCATTACATATGGGTAGCCGAGTGTCCAGCTAATGAAGATGGAGAGCCTAATCCACACGTTCATATTTTGCTACGTTGGACAGTACCAGAGCATCTCTTTAGTCCTTGGGCTAAGCGACTTGAAAAGATATGGGGGCACGGGTTTGCGAAATTAGAGCGAATCAAAAAGCCAAAAGCCGCCGGTTCTTACATTATCAAAGCAGTCGGTTATGCCGCTAAAGGTGAAAATGCTGACCAAGGGCTAATCAAGGGAAATCGATACAATATCGCGAAGTGCTCAAGAGCTCCTGCCTGGGAAACTCTTGCTTCGTTTGAAGCTGGCAATATGACCGCAATAATTAAGGAGTTGGGCTACAAACTTGAGCAATGGAAAAAGCCAATTAAGCGGCAAATTCGCAAGCTACGAAATGCCAAAGAGCAAACCATTAAGGCCAAAGCGATCGCCAAAAAGCAGCAGAAACCTGAGGAATATCAGAATAAGCTTTATCAGAGAATCATCCGTTTGGAAAAGCAGGCCGAAAAGCTGAGGCAGAACTTGCATAGCAGGGGAGTGCACGTGAATACGAACAATCGCTTCTGCATTACGTTTGAAGGAGAACTGGCTAAAGATAAAGTAGACAAGTTTATGGTTTGGGCTGCTGGTGCAAGAGGGTGGTCATTGAATTGCAGAGATTTGGACCTGAGCGATATAAAACAAGACGCGAGCCACTTCTATCAATCTGAATATCAGCGATTTAAGGAGAATCAGTCCTATTGGCAATCACTATTACATGAATCTATACCACACATGGAAGTTGATGAAAGTGAGCTTTCTTATTGGTATAGCATTACGGCAGATTATCTTGAGGAGCGGCTTTTTCCAATATTGAGTTAGTCCGGTTTGTGTCGTCATAAGAACTTAAAGGTTAGAGTAGTGAACCGCTATTTCTTAAAGTTGATTTAAAATGCCATTGCTTGCATAAAAATCTGAGCTGTAGGCCACATAAAGGCTATTGATTATTTGCTCGTCAGTTATGTGAATGTTATCCAACGGCTTTGTTTGTTCGAGGGATACGAGTATGAAGCATAATTTGAGTATAGTTGGACGAAAAACGAATCGTCCAAGTAATCCAACTGCAGCTGAGTTGGCCTTAGATCGTTTTGATGCGTTAGTCGACGATTTCTATAGCAAGTATCGTGTGGCTCCACCTGCGGGTGAAACTGAACAGCAAAGAGCAAAACGACTGCAGTTTGAAGCACAAGACTTGAGGTTTTTGAAAAAAATGAGGATTGAACTCATTGCTCATGCTCGAGTTGAAGATATGCAAGCTAAGTTACAATCGTACTCTGCAGAAAACTTAAAAAAAAATGCGAAAGAGTTGTTCGTTGAAAAGCATCATCCGACGACGAAACTAGCTAATAATCTAACCGCTGCAGGAGAGCCTAAACCGACTAAAAACCATGAGCCTCACCATATCATTCCTGGCTCGGGAAGGTTTAGAAAAGCAGAAATGAGAGCCGCAAGGTTAAATTTGCACATGCATAAAATTGGCATAAATGCGCCCGTAAATGGTGTTTGGTTAACAAATTATGCGAAGCATACGGACTTTAACTGGGAAGCACCTAAGTCTCCGGCTCACCGTTCGATCCATACATTTAATTATGAAACTTGGATTAGTTCCAAATTTTCGAAGGGTATTCCGAGTAAACAGCACTTTGAGGCTAACTTACTTCGGGTCAAAATGGAGTTAAAGAGTGGCACCTACCCTAAAGAGGTCTTGGAAGCTAAGAATGAAGTTTGGAAAGGATGATGACGGTTTATAAAATTACAGATGATTTAACTAAGTTTCAGTCGGTATGTTCTGGCCCAGATGAAATCGCTACCCAGTTGGGGGATTTCGACTATTTTGAGAGAATCTTATTGCAGGCTGTTGAAAATAAATCTCTGAAAGATATTTGGAAGCCTGTGGAGGTCGAGTTTGAAGATGTATTAACCGATAACTCTGTATTGCCTGATATTAGCTTATGGTTACGAACATATCTTGTTTTATCTCCGAGGGCCTATGAAGCTTTAAATCGTTGCTTATCTGAAAGCGGGGATTTTTTACCTGTCAACTATCAAGGTGAACAATGGTATTTATATACATCGCTGACTTTTGGAAAAGAAGATAGACAAAAGAGTGTAGAGAAGATCTCATATGGAAGCCCTGACGGGTTAGAGGTTCTTGCGTTCATTGATGATGATGTTAAAGATAAAGTGATCTTTAAATCAAGATTAGAAGGGGCTAGCAACTTATACTGTACAGATAGGTTCAAAGCTATGTGTGAAAAAAATCAGCTTAATGGGCTCGTATTTTCTCCTAGTCTGACAGATCCATTCAGTTAACGAATGGCTCATTTTTAAATTCCCTTCGTAAAGAAAGCAGAGCGACAGCTCTGCTATGCAAGTTCGTTTAGGATATATAACTCCGATTTATGCCTCATTAAGTAAAGTGCACATGACCCAACTCAATCAAAGTCAAGTTTCAGAAATCAAGAAAAACACTACTACGAAGAAAACTCTATTCGACCATATAGCATCATATAACTTCATCTATCTTTGTTCTTTTTATATATATTTCTCTGGTGCTCTCTATTTTTATGGCTATATGGGCGAAATTGGTTTTTCCGGTGCATCTCTAGATAGTATCTTTTCGCCTTTGATTTATTCCCAGGTCTTCTTAGGAGAGGTCTTTAACAAAGCGTTGTTAGCTAACTTGAGTGTACTGTTATTGTTCCCTTTGGAAGTATCACTTCTAGCAACTAGTATTTTTGTGCTCTTCGCTATCGCTTTTAAGTACAAAGTATTGAAGAGCTTTTTTTCAAAGGTTAACAAGCTATGCTGTAAAAAGAATGAAAAAACGCTACTGGAAAGAAACCCTGTCATAAGTGCTCTACTTACTTTTCCTATTGTCTATTTTGGCCATTTAGCGAGCTTTATGGCGGTTGTACTGCTCTCCGCGGTTGTCGTAGTTCCACTTTATTTTCCTTATAAAGTGGGCTCATTATCGGCTCAAGCATTTGTCACTACCGATGATGGAAAAGTTTGCAAAAATATATCTTGGGACTTGCCAAAGTATCAAGACCAAAAAATAGTCTTAAGTTGTGAAACAATACCTCTTAATATTCCTCAAGGACAAGTTTCAGGAGTCATAATACATAGCGATTCAAAGTATATGTATATGGTAACAAATAACTTTTTGCTTCGGGTTAAAGACGGGAATGTTGCTTCGTGTATTTCTAAACAAGTAAACCCTAGCAGAGCTAAGTCTGGTACCCTTGAACAAAGAGACATTTCTGGACAAAAAGTCTCTCCTACTTGTGAAGGACTCTTAAGCTCAAAAAAAGGTAAGTGATTTCTTTGTGGTTTGTAAATCCCGTTTCCTAGTAGGAGCGGCAACAAGCATTACAACTGGGGGAAACTAAGCGATTAATTGCTTGATAGATAGAATCTAAGACCAGCTTTACATTTTTCGTTGGGTATCCTTTAGCCTCAATGTATCTATATTTCCGTGCTATTAAAAAGGTGGCACAGGAAGACAAACTATCATCAAGTGGCACCTTTAAATATTTCTAGAGGCTAAGTATTACTTAGCTTTACACTCGTTGCATTGTTCTTTATTTGGCTTTGTGTTTGTTCTTTCCCAGCCAGCAGCAGGGTGGGCGTTTTTTGAACAGTTCTTTTCCCAGTGGTATGTGTCGCTGCTAGTCTTATGGTAGTAAGGTGCGCTTGGATTAGACATTTGTTATTTCCTTATATCCCTCTCAAATAGTAATAATATTGCAAATAGACCTATCGAGGGTTTAATAGACCTATTTGAAAAAAATTGTATATTAATTAGACATTGATGCAACCTGATTCATACTGGTGATTTCGTAATGTGAGCTTGATTAACCTTTCGTTTAGATCGCGCAAAACTACCTGATGGGTGAGTTGGATCTAAAAACCACTGTGGAAAACTGTATGAATATACAGTATATTTCACTGGTGATTGGTAAGGGTGGTGATATGTCGAATAAAAATCAAAACGATATCTTGTTGTCTGCTTTAGAAATCGTCATTGATGGAGTGGCTAGTAGTGAAGCAACAGAGAGAACTCGAGCGGCGGGTGCATATATCGCCGGCTTAATACTGGCTGATACAAAAGGGCAGTTGGACCCTAAAAAACAAAAAGCCATCTTGAGCATTGTCGAGATGGCTTCTGAAGTAGATAGCACGGCGTTTATACAAGATTCACTATAGTATCGAAAGTTGATGTTTGAGCTGTTGTCGTGCCTCTGGCGGCAACGCCTTACATAAATCAAAAGCCATTTGACTAGTTGTTTTTGCCGATGGGCTTAAAGTGTGACTATAAGACAAGTTCATCACAAAACTATGTCCGCATTCTGGGTCACTACAACTGCAATATAAATCGGCATGACTATTGGATAGTCGATTGGATTTTTGAATTCGGCTTTTACAACCACACTCCGGACACAATACTCTCATACAAGCACCTAACTTATTGACTGACAAGATTATTATATGACCCTTTACTGTTTTTTTATACAGTAAATGCAGATCAAGTTTTTACTTATTCTCCTTGATTGTATATACAGGCTGTATATACTGAGTATCAAGATTAATAAAAAAACATTTCATTGGCTAGGAGACGAAGGTGTGTCTTGTAATCTCTACCGAAGTTAGAAAGAAGTTAAGAACAAAGCACGATGTTATAGAGCAAGAAATTGTAGAGTGTTTTGCAAACAGAGAGGCTGGTTTTCTCAAAGATATACGTGAACAACATCAAAGTGATCCACCAACTCTTTGGTTTGTTGCCGAGACAGATTATGGAAGAAAACTGAAAGTTGTCTTCATTTATTTTCCTGATACCAACAAGTTTGTTATCAGAACCGCTTATCCTGCTAACCCAACAGAGATAAGCATATATGAAAAACATTCATAATAATTTGAATGAAAAATAAACTAATTATAATAAAGCAAACTCACCCTTGCAGTGGTTAAACACCGCAATACAGGTGTTATGGAGAGACCTAATGAGCACTAAACCTAAAAAGATCGAAAGTACCATTGAAGCATGGGAAAGCGGTCAACTAGGCCGTGATGCAGAGTATGTGGAAAAGGTTACAATCGATACATCTGCTATCGATGACACTTTATCATTGCAAATGATATCAATAAGACTTCAAAAAGGTCTATTAGATGACCTAAAAGATATCGCTCAAATTAGAGGGATTGGTTATCAGCCTTTGATTAAGCAAGTTCTAAAACGATTCGTAGATGCAGAAAAGAAAATGATCCTTCGAGAAATGGCGCTTGAAGAGGCAAAGAAGGATCTTGACAGCCAGGCTGAACCAATTAAAGCTTGTGGCTAAAAAGATTCCCGCAACTCCTAAAAAGCCCTACCTTACTGGTAGGGCTTTTTTATTGCATTAGCCTCTAAGCTAAATTGAAATTAAGGTGCAAACTCTTGGGTATGTCTGGGTCAGAATTCACTTCATCCATAATTAATTCGCATACGGGGATGATTTCGTCTTTGGCATACTCACTACCAATTTTGACGGGGTCACCCAGGTTAGTCGTTCCCTGGGGAATGATTCCTGCTTTTCCTATAGGGAAGCGATGGCCTACGAGAATATCTTGCGCAGTGATGTTTTTGATTCGCTCAAATTCATCTTTTGTCGCGATATCGCCCACCGGGATTAGCTGAATCCCTTTTTCTGCACCGCCTGGAATATTAACAAACATACTTCTAAAGTTACCCACCCCTTTGGAGCTCGCGATTTTTTCCTTCAGCATTTGTTCGTCGTCATCACTAAGGTTTGGATCCGTGGCGTAAAAAATGAATCCCATGTGTGCACCGTTCTTGTAATAGCGACGACGAAATAGCGTTGCATCACGGTTTAGTAAGCTACTTTGTAAACTACCTAGATAGTCAGGTAATCCATAAACTTGTTGCTGCAGATCTTCTTGAGGCAAAAAAATGATGTCATTCTCTTTGTATACTCGTTGCTTGTTGTCTCGCTCTAGCAAAACGAAGTCCCCATTTTTACGTCTACGTAGATACATGGTCGGTAGAGGAAACAAGCGCACAACACGCTTGAAGTGGTCGCGGATTTTTAAAAATGCGGCATCACCAAACGTGAAGTAGTTATTACAAAAAGATTGAATCTGCCGACGTCTTGAACCGCCACCTGAAATAAAACGGGCAGCAACATAATTTGCTCGAGCTTTAAGTAAAGACCCGTGATAGGCGTTTGCACGTGAAGTTTCTGCTAAGCCCTGGCGTGAGATTGGAGGTTCCCAGTAACCATCAGTGTCGTTATAGAAAAGCTCAGAATATGAAGTCATCCAACTGGTTGAGTCAATTGCCTCAGGTGTGGAGTCAAGGTGATAAACCGATTCCACATGTTGCTCCTGTTGTACTAGTTTGTCTTTTTGATTGTTCATGCTGCAGTCGCCCAGGTTGATTTCGTTGGTGTGTTGTGGTCTAGCGGCTCATTGATAATGGCGTGTGAAATGGCCCAAAACGCATCAGCGTGGCCTGTTGTTTCACTTCGCTCTGCTTTAAAGGTCATAGCGTTACCGCTATTGGTCGGCACTCGTTTAATCGCCATAAATGCCATAGCAATGTCTTTGTGTTCGGCATCAAACTGCAGTCGTTTTGCTTCTACGATATCGATCATCTTCATTACTAGGCGATTCTTGTTTTCGTTGCTGTAATGTATGGCGTGGGCCTCACGAGGGTGCTTTTTCTTAATTAAGTCCCAAACACCGCCACCAATGCCTGTAGTATCAACGCCTATGTAAGTGACTTTGTAGCGTTGAAATACCTTTTCAATTTCACTCACGTGGTACTGGAAGTTAAGCCCTTTCCAGTAGTGCTTCTCTAAGACACGAAACTTTTCACCTGCAACTGCCGGTGGAGCTATTACGACCAAACAAGCATTGTCTCGCGTTCGGCTAGGGTCATAACCCAACCATACTTCACGCCCGGCAAACGGTGATTTTGTTTTCGGCTTGAAGTCCTGCCAGTGGGCAGAGTCAACCATGCATTTTTCGAGGTCAGAGAATTTGAATACAGACAAAGAGCCGTCGACGAAGATACACATAAACAGGTTATCGAAATCGTCTTTACTGTATTCGTCCTTCAGTTCTTCAATATCAAATAGTTCACAGCCGCCTGCAGCAGCGTCTTCAATCGTGACGACATATCGCCACTGCTTATCAGGGCAAAGTACACCCCCATCGCGATATTCATCGAACGTTGGAAACTCAATTTTGGCGCGTGAGTTTCTGCCTTTTCGCCATTGGTCGCCCGTCCAAAACGGATATGCCTGGTGCATTTTCGATGATGGTGTCGAAAAGTAGGTTTTACGCCATTTTTTATGGGTAGCCATTGCCGAAGCGAGTTTGTTTAGTTCGTCAAACTTCGGTATCCAGAAATACTCATCAACATAAACATGGCCGTGGTAACTTTGCGCGGTTTTGCTATTGGTAGATAAAAAACGAAGTTCAGCACCATTGGAGAGAATGATCGGGTTTCCAGTTAGCTCTATGTCTAAGAACTCTTTTGCAATAGCAATGATGTAGCTGCGGAAAACTTCCGCTTGAGCTCGTGATGCTGACAAAAAGATCTGGTTATCGCCGGTCAGAATCGCATCTTCTAACGCTTCACCACTGAAGTAGTAAGTTGCGCCAATCTGGCGGGACTTAAGAATGTTTCGAATACGCTGTTTTATGTTGTTGCGCATTACATGCTGATAGGCAAACAGGGAGTCATGCCATGTGACAAAGTCATCTTCACTCAGTTCGCTGATGTCATTCTTTTTACTTTTACGTTTCTTGGTAGATTTTGAATTACTGCTAGATTTCTGGCTGTTACGGCTATTTGTACCGTCGTGCTTTTTATTCCCTGTATTTAAAGGTTGCTCACCTTGCTGCTTTTCTTGTGCCCTTTGTTTCTTTAATGCAGCGTGATGCTTGATAAGCCGATCGAGCATGTCTAGTTGGTTTTTACTGGGGTCAACAAGTTCAAGCAGTGTTTGAATTCGATTTGCTATCGCTTCATCAATGGTTTGTTCACGCAACATATCGCGCCAACCGAATTTATCTGCCCAGTAATAAATGATGCGCTCATTATTCAGGTTCAGTTCGGTAGCGATTTCACGTGGCGTCCAAGCTTTCAAATAGAGTGCTCGGGCGGCTTGTCGTATTTCGGGAGAATATGCCATAAGCGCATCATACGCGCCGAAAACTTGCAGATGACTAAGTAAAGTTCGGATGAATTCGGATAGTAAATGTATCCGAATTACAAGGAATTGAAGTAGCTGAAACGACACATTCAAAGGCGTATTGTTTGCTCGAACCGTATGTGATTGACAAGTTTGAGTACAAAAATGCCAAAGATTAGTGAGTGGAAAATCATCGCGACAGAAGGACCGACCGTCGACGGGCGTAAAATAACCCGTGATTGGATTGAGCAAATGGCCGCTAGTTATTCGATGGATGAGTACACCGCACTAATTTGGCCTGAGCATCGTCGATTTTACGGTTACGGTGAAAACTGGGGCCGAGTGGTTGAAGTAAAAGCGGAGGAACAAGGCGGAAAATTACGTCTGTTCGCCAAGCTAGAGCCGAATGACTATCTGCTTGAAGCCAACCGTAAAAAACAAAAACTATTCACATCTATTGAGCCAAATCCCGACTACAAGGGGGAAGGGCGTTGCTATCTAATGGGCCTAGCTGCGACTGACTCCCCAGCCTCCACAGGAACATCGCTCCTTCAATTCTCTCGTGTTCATGGGCAAACCACCGAGATCAAAGCAAGCCATTTAGAAGAGGTGGACTTTTCAGATTGCTTTACTCGCAAAGACCGCTTTTTTGCGGCATTCAATGAATTTTTCTCTTCTGACGATGAAGAGCCAGAAACGCTATCAACAGCAGAGGGCACCAACGTGACCGAAGAACAATTAAAAGTCGCACTAAAAGAGCAGTTTTCTGCTTTCAAAGGTGAGTTTAAGCAAGAACTAAAAGAAGAGTTCAATTTGCAAAACACACCCGATCAACCAGAAACACCAGAAGTAGCAACCAAAGATGCGACGGTCGAGCAGTTTTCCGCTGCGCTGGAAGAAAAGCTAAATCCGTTGTTTGAGAAAGTGAACGGACTAGAAACTAAGTTTGCTGAACTCTCACAAGAAGTCCCTGACCAGGAACCAGATCCATCAGGTGCTAGTGAATCTTTCTCATCTAAGGAGATGTTTTAATGCTGAACGCACTATCTACCAGTTATTTACAAGAGTTTTGTACAGCGACGTTATCCGCCGCAAATGCTCCGCAAGGTACACAGTCGTTTAACTTGACGCCCCCAATGGAAACTAAGCTACGTCAAGCAATTATGGAATCGGATGCTTTCCTAGGAATGGTTTCATTGCTGCCAGTTCAGCAAATCAAAGGTCAGGTTGTTGATGTTGGTGATGATGGCCTTTCGACCGGTCGATCTGGTTCGGGACGTTTTAGCGTGGAAGTGGGCCAAAGTGGTAATACCTACGAGCTTACAAAGACAGATTCAGGAGCACACATCCTTTGGGAAACTATGACGCAATGGGCAAACTCTGGCTCTAAAGGTCACTGGTTGAGCATGATGAAAAGCGCGATTTCTCGTCGTTTTGCATTGGATATGTTGCGTGTCGGTTTTAACGGTACGTCTATCGCAACTAATACGGACCCGATTAAAAATCCATTAGGCCAGGATGTAAATAAAGGTTGGCTCACGATTGTTAAAGAGAAGAGATCTAGCCAGGTACTCGCATCAGCAAAGCTTGACCCAACAGGCACTGTGACTGATTCATACAAGAATCTTGATTCACTTACGCAAGATCTAATCAACACGACGATTGCTCCCGAACATCGTCAAGACCCAGATCTCGTTGTTTTAGTTGGGTCGAATCTAGTCGCGGCTGAGCAGCACCGCTTACTTGAGGCTGCCGATAGTCCAACAGAGCATAAAGCGGCCCAAAGCCTAGCCAAGACAATTGCTGGCAAAAAGGCTTACACACCACCATTTTTCCCGGCTGATCAACTTTGGGTTACCAATACCAAGAACCTACAGATTCTGACGCAAGAAGGCACTCAGTGGCGTAAGCAGAAAAACGATGAAGATGAGCTTCGTTTCAAGCAAAACCATATCCGTATGGAAGGTTACGCTGTGGGAAATCTTAAAAAGTTCGCGGCTATCGAATCTGTTTCAGTCGTCGAATCAGCCACTGCAGAGGTGATGAATGGCTAGTCCTTTAGCAAGGCAGCGTCGTCAGCTTCTAGAAAATCAAGTCAGTCATTCTGCATCGAAGCTGAGTGCTAGTGCAAATACCGAAAGCCTGCACATCAAGCTGATCGATTTTGAAGAAGACCGCAAATATCTAAAACAGCTCAATGCTATCGAAGACAAGGTGAAACATAAGCGTGATGTTTTGGTGCCCAAGTACAAACCGTACGTGGAAGCTTACCTAGCAAAAGGCGAAGTATTCGAGAACCCAATTTTCACCAATATGGTTATCTGGTTGTTCGATGTCAACGACATGGAAACCGCGATTGATTGGTGCTTGAAAGCCATAGCGCTTGATTTACCTACACCAGATAACTTCCGACGTGACTGGCCAACCGTGTGCGCCGATGAAGTTTTAGCTTGGGCGGAAAAAGAGTCTGGCAGAGGACACTCTATCGAGCCTTATTTCAGCGCGGTTTTTGAAAAGGTTGAGAGCGAATGGCGACTACACGAAGAAGTGCATGCTAAGTGGTACCGATTTGCTGGGTTGCACTTACTTCGAAATGAAGAAGGACAACCGCAACCGACGTCTATCGGTTGTTTAGATACCTTGGAAAAGGCCTTGTTGCTACTGCAGTGTGCTCATGAGAAGTACGCCAAAATTGGGGTGAAAACCAAAATTGGTCAGGTAGAACAACGTATTCGAGCGATTAAAGACAACAAAAACTTGTAACAGCTCCTACGCCGCCGAGCCTCGGCTGGTGAGGTAAGAGTGCCAATAGGCTAACTCAATACCGTCGACCCAGTGGCTAGAGGCTCACTTATTAAAAGAGGAATAACGATGTTTACGGGATCTTCCGGTTCGGATTATCAAGCGACAGAAATCACCAATGACGGTTTTTGGCCGAACATCAATGCCGGTGATTTTGAAAAGCGTCGCGGTATTCCTGCTGCTCAAGACTCAGAACGTATTGCTATCGCTCTAGTTAATGCTGTTTCGGAAGTGAATCAGCAACTCGAAGACTTAAAAGCTAAGTATCAGGAAGAGGGGCATGCAACTGCTGGCGATGTTCCTGCTTTTCCGAAAATGAATGATAAAAACCGTGTTGTATATCAATACGAATCAGCAGTATTTGCGAGAGCCAAAGCAGATTTGCTGCCGGACATTGCAACTGTTCATACCAAGGACAAGGGCGATCACATCGCAGACAGAAGCGTAGAGGTGCGCACTGAATTACTTTCAGAAAGTCAGCGCATTATTCGAAATATGAAAGGGCTGAACCGTTCATCGGTGGATTTGCTATGAGAACGCAATACCAAGCAGGTTACAAGCTGCGTGATCTAAACGCATTTTTAATCAGCGTTGTGGGCGACAAGATAGCCAAGCGCATGGAATGTGAAATGGGCAAGGTTGAGTTGAAACTAGAAACCAAGCACATGGGCCATGGTTTTGACCTGCTGTATCAGCGTTATGTTGCTGACTTCTACTTCGACAAATTCCCTTTCAAAGAATACGACCCAGCGGTGCTGTTCGCTAATGTTGGAGCGTGGTTGATGGACAACGATTCTGACCGTTTCCGCATCGAAGACTTAGACGACCCATACGTAGACGTAGTACTGGAAGATGAGAAAAACGCCGAAGTGTTGGTCTCTGTCATGTTTGAAGAACCCGTCAAAGTGGCTGCAGACCCCGACGGGCCAATCTATTGGAATGGTCAACGCTGGAAGATTGAAGAGTACGAGATTTGGCAGGCGGAAAGGCTATCACATGTAGTTCTCCGCAATGTATGAGATACGGGCCGATAAGCGCAGTTATTTGCGAGTTAAAGAGCAATTCGAGCTGCTAAAGCTTGAGAAAAAAGCCAGAGCCCGAGTGCTGAAAGAGCTTGGTAAATACATCACTAAAACGACCAAAAAAAACATTCGAGCACAGCGTGACCCAGACGGTAAAGCGTGGTCAAAGCGCAAAAACGGCAGGCGAAAAATGCTTAGAGGTTTCACTAAGAAGCTAAAGCATTTTCAAAAAGACAATAACCGGGTTTTGGTTGTTGGTTGGCCATCAAGACGAGGAACCGTTGCACTGGCTCACCATACAGGTGAAGCAGAGGAAAGCGGATTGCAGCAGCGATTCAAGCAAGCCAAGAAAGCGAAAGAACCAAAGAAAACCGACCCGGCAACGAGAGAGCAAGCAAAAGAGTTACGCGATTTAGGTTACAGACTTCCGCCCCAAGGCAGGCAGAAGAGAGGCAAAAAGCCAACGCTCAAATTCATTACTCAGAATATGACCGTCGCTGAAGCCGCAAAACTGATTAGTGATCTGGAAAATAAAACGCCATCACGTAAGTGGGAAGTAGATCGCCCAGAACGCCGATTGATAGGCATTAGTCCGAAACGGGCAGCAATGATTATCAAGCGGGAAATGAATCGAAATAGGAGCAACTAAACATGGCATGGCCTACCGTCATTATTAACATTCTGAACATGATGCGCGGACCGATCCCGGGCGTTGAATTTCACTTTCTGTTTGTTGTGTACGGCACAGTTGCAGGAACAGAGCGCAACCTAATTATGGTGGATAACACCACGGATTTTTCAGACAGCGCGTTCGATAACATCGACCCTGTACACATGCTTACGCTAAAAGCTGCTCAGTTAAATGGGAAACAGAACTGGACTGCCGGTGTGATCGTTTTAAACCCATCAGATAGTTGGCAGGCTGCGGTTTTTAAAGCCAATGAGACATCAAGCTTTGAAGCTGTTGTGTTGGATAAGCCAAATACTGGAGCGTCCACTCTTGAAGATGCAGTCGCATTTCGCCATGAACTTAAAGCCAAGCTTGGACGAGAAGTTTTCATGATCTGTTCCTTACCAGGAATTAATGATTCCGAGGACGGTGAAACATGGGCCGAGTGGTTAGCGCAAACGGTGAATGTGCCAAAGAACATTGCAAGTGAATACATCACCGTAGTGCCACAAGTACACGAAGGAAACTCTACAGTTGGCATTTATGCAGGTCGGTTGGCCAATCAAGAAGTATCTATTGCTGACTCACCGGCACGAGTAAAAACAGGCAGCATTCTCGGCAGTATGGCATTAGCAAAAGATAAGGATGGAAAGCCATTAGAGCTAGCAACACTTAAAGCACTAGAAGCTGCTCGAATCGCTGTACCGATGTGGTATCCGGACTATCCGGGGCAATATTGGACAACTGGACGTACGCTAGATGTCCCTGGTGGTGATTATCAAGATATTCGTCACATTCGTGTCGCCATGAAAGCAGCACGTAAAGTGCGGGTACGAGCAATTGCACGAATTGCTGATCGAGAATTCAATTCCACACCAGGCAGTGAAGCCAGCGCAAAGCTGTATTTTACTCAAGACCTCCGTGAAATGGCGGTAGTGAAAAAAATTGGTGATTACGAGTTCCCTGGTGAAATCAAACCACCTCAAGACGATGACATCACCATTACATGGGTTAATAGTGAAGAAGTTGAAATTCTACTCGCAGTTAGACCTTACGAGTGCCCAGTGAAAATCACCATCGGCATCATGCTCAATCAACGACTAGGGGAGTAAACAATGAATTCTCGTTATACAGGGCGAAGCTTCGACATAAACATGCTGGGGATTTTGGTTCATGTGGAGTCGGCTACAGCAACCATCAATGATGAGTCTGCTGTTGATAAAGAGCGCGGCATTCCCACTGGATTTACTCATGGAGCTGTGAGTTGTGATGTTGAGTATGAGCTGGACTTGAACAACTTCCGTAAGCTTCAACAAAAAGCTCGCGAAGCTGGCAGTTGGCGCGGTATTAAGCCACACGACTGTATGTTCTATGCAAATACTGGCGATGATGAAGACAAAGTAGAGCTGTTTGGTGTGAAGCTTCAAATCTCAGATTTACTTAGTGTTGATCCAAACAGCAGTGATAAAACCAAGCGCAAGCTTAAAGGCTTTGTGACGAGCCCTCACTTTGTTCGCATTAATGGCATCTCATACCTAAGTAATGATGATACCCGCGGTTTGCTTTAAGCCTATCAGAGAGAGAACGAATGCCTGACTTTATCGACCATGCTAGTAGTAACGAAACCAAGTTTACTGAAATGGCAATCGCAAACCAGCTTAAACAGTCTGTGAAGACAAGCGAACGAGAGAGTGCAAAAGAATGTCTTGAGTGTGGTGACCCTATCCCTGAAGGGCGTCAGATAGCTATAGCGGGGTGCCAGTTTTGCGCCCCTTGCCAGGCTAATTTGGAGTAACGATATGAAAGATTGGTTCGACAAATTAACCAGTGGAGTTGCTTACCTTGTGTCATTGGCAGGAATGACTTTCAGCAAGCTGACATTTGAACAGTGGTATTTCATTTTATCACTAGTGATTGGCCTTGCAGCGCTGGGATTGAACTATTGGCACAAGCGAGCAATGCAACGTATTGCTAGCGAAAAAGGAGTAGCACTGAGTGAAACTGACTAAGCGCATCATTTGTTCTGTCGTCGCTGTGATCGGCTTGGTAACAGGTGGTACGGCTGTTTATGGACCTGAATTGACGCAGCCCATTGGGCAAGTTGTGGTATCGGAACGAGACTTAGGAGCGCTGCGCATCACCCCTAAAGGACTGAAGTTGATTGGTGATGCAGAGGGATGCCGGCAGAACCCTTACGTTTGTCCGGGAGGTATTCCTACGAATGGAATTGGGAATACTCATGGTGTGCCAGATACGCCAATCACATTGGAGCAAGTCGCGATCGACTGGGTGAAAAATATTCAATCGGCCGAACGATGTGTGACCAATGCAGAAAGGATTTCAGGAGCGCAAATGAGCACGGGTCAATTTGACGCATTTACCAGCTTTGTTTTCAACTTCGGGTGTACCAAGTTTCGCAAAAATAAGGACGGCTCTGACACTCGGATTTACGCAGCAATCAAACATGGCAATTATCCCAAAGCCTGCGGTCACATTACGGAGTGGGTAAAGAGTCAGGGCGTTGTACTTAAAGGACTCGTCACTCGAAGAGGATTAGAACGTGATCGCTGCATGGAAATGGATTAAGTGGATTGGTCTTGCGGTGTTGGTGACGACCATCGCGGTGCTGAAGCTGCAGCTTCATACCGTCAAAGCAGAGAAAACCACATTAAGTGAAAAGCTCACCAAGGCAGAAGCAGACAACCAAATCAACTTAACCACCATTGAATTTTTGAAGGGTGAAAGTGAGCAAGCTAACAACATGTTAGTTCAGCGGCAACGGCAACACATAGCAGCAGAGGAAAAACTCAATGCAGACCTGGCAGCACTTAAAACAGAGCTGGCAAACGTTCAGTGCCATATCCCTGCCACTGTTACTGACCGCCTGCGCGAACCCTACTGAAACCGTCGCAACGCAGGTGTTCATGAAATTGCCACCTGCTGGAATGTTGGTGCCCTGTTCAAAACCACAAGTTCAAGGGACATGGCCAGAAGTGGTTACCGACGACATTCCCAAGCTGAAAAACGCACTGACTGAGTGTGATAACCAGATTGAAGATTATTTGCAATGGCGTGCTAAGCACGAAAACAAGAAGAGAAGTAAAAATGACTAAACCTACCTTTACATCAAAACCTGTCGTAGTCGCTATCGGTGGCACTGACTTCGTATTTACGCCAACGGTACAGGATGCAAATAACTATACCAATGACATGATGCCTAACAACAAAGTCGCGCCTGCCTATACGTACTTAACGCGTACCGTGAACCCAGAGCAAAAAGATGAGCTCACTGAGTTACTTGATAGCGTTCCTGGCTTAACTATCGAGCTTTATGCCACGGTCAGTAACGCTTCTAAAGGTGGTATCGAAATCACACTAAAAAAATAACAGATAGGGCAAAGCGGATTGAAGATAATCCTTTGGAACAAGCCTTTGCCCTTCGTCGTCATTTTTTGCCGAGTGAGCCAGACGACGAAAGAAGTTTAAGTCGCGCTATCTGGCTGGACAAACACCAGTTCGAACGCGAAGAAAGAGCGGTAATGAGTGCTATCAGCCGACTGTTTAGTCATTAACAGACATAAAGAGCGAGTGAGTATTACGCGATGAGCATGGAAAAACTGTTGATGCACATAGCGTTGGTTGATCAAGTCACCAAGCCGTTGCAGGGGATTACTAAAGAAGTACAAGCTTCGATGGATGCTGGTAAGCAAGGCATGCAAAACATGGCGGCAGGTGGTGCGGGTTTAGTCGCCACGGGCTTTGCTATTCAAAATGCGCTGATGCCAGCGATTGAAATGGATAGAAAGCTAGGCGAAGTGAAGTCGTTAGGGGTTCTGGATGAGGATCTCACTAAGCTTTCAAAGACCGCACTTTGGACATCGGCACAGTACGGGAAATCCGCCACAGATATTGTCGGCGCCTCATATGATATCAAGTCAGCATTTGGTGATATTGATGGAGACAACCTTTCTGACATCACCAAAAGCTCTGCCGTTTTAGCTGCTGCGACTAAGGCTGATACAGCAACCATTACGGATTATATGGGCACCATGTATGGTGTTTTCAAAAATCAAGCTGATGAAATTGGGGTTGGAATTTGGTCCAAACAAATTGCCGGCATGACTGCGCAGTCTGTTGAAATGTTTAAGACTACAGGCGCAGGCATGAGTAGTGCTTTCACTAGCATCGGAGCGAATGCGACCAGTGCAGGAGTTGCTATCGAAGAGCAGATGGCGATTTTAGGCACCCTTCAATCAACCATGAGTGGCAGCGAAGCGGGTACCAAATACAAAGCATTCTTGGCGGGTGTGGCCAACGCTCAAGATAAGCTCAATTTGTCGTTTACCGATAGCCAAGGTCAGATGCTGCCTATGCTAGATATTCTTGAACAATTGAAAGGTAAATATGGTGACACCTTAAGTGTTGCTGAAGCGGCTGATTTGAAAAAGGCATTCGGCTCAGAAGAAGCCGTTAGCATGATTAAGTTATTAATGGCTGATACCGAAGGACTCGCAGGCAGTATTGACCAACTTGGTCAAATCGAGGGAATGTCGAAGGCCGAGCAAATGGCCAGCACTATGACAGATCAGTGGGAACGGTTAGAAGCGGCATGGTTTGCGGTTCGTGCAGCGGTATTTGGTGCGATTCTTCCTTCAATCAATTCGGTTGTAGGCAGCATGGCTGACGGCTTAATGGTGCTTGTTGGTTGGACGGACCAATTTCCTTGGCTTGCTGAAATTCTTGGTTATGTCGCTATCGCAGGCCTGTCTCTTGGCGGGGTGATTGCAACATTGTCGCTTGCCATGGGGATCGGGCAAATGATGTCTGCTGGTTGGACGGTTACCATGACGAGTTTAAATAGCATCATGAGACTACTGCGTATTAGTACGCTGGCGAGTACTGCTGCTGCATGGCTATTTAACGCCGCGCTTTGGGCCAACCCGTTAACTTGGGTTGTCGCTGGTATAGCGCTGCTTATAGGTGGTATTGCTGCGGCAATCTATTGGTGGGACGACTTAACCTCCGCGTTTAAAGATACGGCTTGGTTTGATGTTATTGCTCATGCTATCGAAGGGCTCGTTGATTTACTCAATATGATCCCAGGTGTTGATATTGAACTGGGGAGCCAAATTGAAACGCCAGAGATGACAGCGGCCGTCCAAGCTGAACACAGTACTCCTATATCACAGAACCTAACTCCGGGTGATGCATCAGAAGTTAAGCAATTAGAACTACTTCAACCTCAAATGAGTTACGAGTCTGCGATAGCGACGAACCAAGACGTTTATGGATATAAGCCAGAGCAAATGGCGCCGTTCAAAATTGCAGAAAGCCAGGTTATTTCTCAGCCAAGCATCAACGTTGAAGCTCCAAATCTAGATAATCAATCACCTCAACCGTTTATCGAATACAAAGGGAAGCGCAACGAGCCACGATTGCCTCCTCAAGTGGTGAACAATATGAAAACAACCAATCACAGTGATGCTAGTCGAGTTCGCTCTTTTGGCGACGTGTATATCACTGCCCCTAACGGAATAACACCAGACCAATTAGCCGAGTGGGATGAGCTCAATGTGGGGTAACGACTTAACAGAACGCAAGCGCTACAACGATATCAAAGTGGTCGAGGGTGGCTGGGATATGGACGCAGGCCAACAGCCTAAAGAGTGCAGTGATTTATACAGCATCGCGCAGGACATTAAGCACGCGATCATGGAATCAGGATTGGCTCGCCAATTGGTTGCAGAAAGAAACCCAGCGTTACGCGCTGATGTAATGGTGCAAATTGAGCAACTTGCTGAGAGAGATGTAAGAGTGGTACCGGGTTCAGCGACAGCAAGAGAAACAGAAACTGGTGATATCACCTTAACCGCTAAGGCTTATGAATATGGGGAACTTGAGGTGAAAGTATGAGTAAACGACCAAGTACGGATTTTGTTCAGGTGCTAAGTGAATCGGGTGTGCCAGTTACCGAAAAGGACTTTGAAACCAAACTAAAACAAGAAGTCGTGGGGGCTGGTAGTAAGGTTTCGAATGACTCCGAAATGTCACCGTTTTGGCGTTGGGTTCGCGCTGCAGTGGTCACGCCATGTGTTTGGCTGACTAGACATCTATTGGCTCAGCACGTTATGCCCAATATGTTCGTGGCAACCGCTGAGCGTTGGGCTCTGGACCTAAAAGCATGGGAGCACAATATCGCGCCGAAAGTAGCTCAAAGAGCACAAGGCTACATCACACTAACTAAAGCAAATGCTGCTGATGCGGTGACGATTGAGAAAGGGGCGGTTATTCAAACGCTACCTATAGATGGCGTTATGTATAAAGTTCAAGTTATTGAGCCTGGAATCATCGAGGCTGGTCACCTAAAGGGTAAGGTGCTTGTCGAAGCACTTGAAGCGGGCTCCGCGTTTAACTTGCCGGCGGGGTATTTCAACATTATTCCTGAAGCGATACCGGGCATTGTTGATGCGGTGAATGAACCTGACTGGCTCTCTGTACTCGGTGCTGACGCAGAGACTGATGAAGAGTTAGCGCTTCGTATTCAAAATGCCTTTACTAGCTCTGGTGAATGGCACATCGATGATGTGTATCGCTCTATCATCGCCAGCGTAGCGGGGATCCGAAGTGATAACATCTATTTTAGAAATACAGGGGACATAACCCCTGGTTCAGCAGAAGCATTGATTTTGATGGAAGTGGGACCAACCCCGCTAACCGTTCTTGAACAGCTAAATGAGCACATAATGTCTAAAGGGCATCACGGTCATGGTGATGTACTTACCTGTAAAGCCATTCCCGATACGAAACATGAGATCACGGCGGATGTCGTCTTAGCTGAGAACTTAGACAGCGCCACCAAAGTGAATGAACTTCTTGAAGTGGAAGAGAGGATTAGAGCGGCTTTTCGAGAAACAGCAGCTTATCCAGAAATGACACGCGCGAAACCTGAGCATCGTTTTAGCTTATCTTTGCTTGGTACTGAGATACATACCAACATGACGGAAGTTGAATCGGTAAGGTTTACCGTAGACGGAAAAGTCCAAAAAGACATTATCAGCAAGCTAGAACAGCCTCGCTTGAAATCACTCACAGTTAAGGAACTCGTGGATGTCTGAGTCTCGAAATTACGACCAAAGCCGACATTCCCCTCGCTTACCCGAAATTGTGATCCCATGGTGGCAGGACGGAAGAACGACGGCGGATGAAGTCAAAGAACCTCACTTTTTATCTAAAGGCGTTTTTTCATTCTTCCGGATAGTTTGGAGCAGCCTACTATTTCCGCTTCGCCAAATGGATGCGTTGACCTGTAACGAAAAAGCATTGGAATTAATGGCATGGGATAGAGATATCAAAAGGTTTGAGAGTGAGCCACTTTCACTGTTTCGAAAGCGAGTGAAATACGCAGAAGTGAACGCCAAAGACGCAGGTAGCGTAGCGGGCTTCAAGCGGATTTTTGAAAGGTTAGGCATTGGTATCGTTAAGTTCAAAGAGCGTCAAAACGAAGTTCAGTGGGACGTTTGTACTATTGAGCTAAGTGATGGCGATATCTCGCAAAACAGCAAGTTGGTTCAAGTGCTCATAGAGCAATATGGGAGAACTTGCCGTCGATATCGATTTGAAGTCGTTTATCCCATTCAGGTGCACATTCGTACGGCCTGTTTCAGCCAGAGTCAGCAGCTATTTAGTGCAAAACTAGAGGAATAATACAGTATGAGCCAGACCATTATCCCTGCTCAGTTTGAGCGCTATTTAGTGGATAAAATTACAACGGGTAGTACGACAGACATGAACGAGTTTGTGTTTGCTCATATTCCTAACTTAGACGCTGAATCACCGATTGACCGAGCCCTAGGTCTGCCTAGTGAAGCGTATATCGTGCATCGTCAAAAAGTGGACCAGGCTGCGCGACTTAATAGTAATACATTGGTGTATTCCGTCATTCTTCAGTCAACCACACCGAGTTTTAAGTTCAATGCGATTTACCTCCATGACAAGCATGTTGAGAACTCCTGTGGCTTGATCGTGTATAAGAACACGGAAACTAAAGAAGAAAACATGACCACTATTAAGTCCGTCGCGCAGGAGTACAGTGGCGCTGCAGCGATAGCAAATATTCATGTTGAACCAGGAACTTGGCAGATAGATTTTCATGGGCGCTTAATGGGCATTGATGATGATTTACGTTTGGCGAATCTTGACCATTATGGCCATTCGGCCTTTGTTCGTGGCTGCTCGGTCGTCGCTAAAGGAAAGTCAAACACGTTTGTTGTTAGTCCCGGAGTTGTTTATGTCTCAGGGTTACGTGTTGAGCTGTCAAAAAAAGAGGTGGTGGTCAGTGATGGCATCCCATGTGGCTTGTACTTAGATGTGGTACGCCAAGGCAGCGCACTCTCTCGTTGGGAAAACATAGCGACAGTAAGAAGCTCAAAAACAGAACTCAGTAATTACGTTGATGAAAATGGTCAACAGCATTACATCGCTCGACTTGCTGGCATTGACTCCCATGGCAATGTTACTGATTGGCGCGTGTGGGATGTTATCACTCAGCAACAAGCTGAAGCTGGTGAGGATGAATACCGTAGCCTATGGAGTGCAAAGCGAGTCTTTCAGTCTGTCGCGTCATACATCAACAAGAATGTTAAGAATGCCACTAAAACAGCCTCCGGTTGGATGAGTGCAAGCGATAAGAAAAAATTAGACGGGATTCAGAGTGGGGCTCAAGTCAATGTAGCAACTAACTTGAGCGTGTCTCGCAACGCCAATTCTCAAACGGTTAATAGCTCTACGGGTAAAGATGCCACTTTAAGTGCCGCAACAACATCGAGCGCCGGGGTTATGACCGCAGCAGACAAGAAGAAGCTGGATGGCATACAAGCTGGAGCGCAAGCGAATATCGCAACTAACTTGACGGCATCTCGCAACGCCACAACTCAAACGATCAAGAGTTCTACGGGTAAAGATGCGGTTTTAAGTGCGGTGACGACATCTCATGCAGGGGTAATGACGGCAGCAGATAAGAAAAAGCTCGATGGAGTTGCCACTCAAGCTACGAAAAATCAAACAGACGCATACTTAAAGAACCGAGCTAATCATACGGGCACTCAAGCTATTTCTACTATTCGAGGTTTACAAGAAGCACTCAGTAGTAAATCAAATACAAAGCGGTCAATTTTATGGAATGGAAGAGCGCCAGGTGATACGAAGCTAAAAACGTCAGAGCCTATTACGAACTTCGATTTCTTGATAGTGACAGCTGAAGGTGGTTATGCAGCGGCGTCAGGGCTAAGTCTTAGCGCGATTGTTGATGTGCAATTAGCGATGGAGCTGGGCCAGTTTTATATCATCTTGCAGAGTGATGGCAAGTACGGGTTTACCTTGACATGTAAAGAAGTTCAATCGGTTAGAGGTGGTACTTCTCTAAAATACGATGGCGTGACCGCCTATTCAGGTGAGCATTATTTGAGAAAGATTGTGGGCGTTAAGGTGTAAGGCATGGATAAAGAGAAAATATATGGATTAGTGGGAACGGGGTGTTTTCAAGTTATCGGAGGTACCCCTCCGCATGGATGGATAGAGATCCCTTCACCACCCGAGAAGCTACCCGCTGTCTTACAATCAAATGGCATATGGACATATCCAGATGCAGTTCCTGGTCAAGAAGAGCCAGCCATTTTTGCTGAAGCAGAAAATCAATGGGTGGCACATGAAATGGTTTATGTGGATAGACAAGTCACATTACATGAAGACTCCGATCCTCGTTCTACGCTAACTGCTTCAGTTTGGAGAAGCTACCGGAGAGCGCTGCGCGACTATGTAAAGGATGGTGTAGTAACGATGGCCATTCGACCACAACGCCCTACGGAGAAATCCATGACAATTGAAGGCCGCTTATGACTTGGCACTTATCCCAATTAAACTGGCCAAGTTACTCGCAGAACATTCAAACCAAGGCTGAGTCAGTGACAGACGCAGTCGGCGCCGTAATGAATGAAGCGATTAACCGGTTAACCAACCATACAAGTGATGCCAATTACGGGCGTCACTCTTTAAGTGAAGAGGCGAGCGCTTTGCTTAAGCTGCGTAGTGAACTTCAATCCTTACTTGTCTCAGGAACCGTACTTACAGTGTCGCCATATCAGTTTCAAGTGGGGACCCGTTTGGACTCGGGGTGTTACCTCAATCCTAGTACTGCAATTAAAACGTTATCTAATAAGCTGCGGGATTACGCTGATAGGTACCGACCAAATGGCCATCTTCACGGTATTGCGATAATGGTAACGGCCTCTCAATTGAATCAATTCTCTCGGCAGCTCATTGAGCTTACATCATTGTTTCCAATGCCTGAGTGGTGCCAAGTCGCTAGGCAAAGCCATGCTTTAAATACCAATGACGTTGATAAGTTCCATCAACCTGCAGCGATCGCTCTACCACGCTTTAAGCCGATGGCTTTACTCAACGCTAACCCATTACATGATGCTTTACATTGGCAAGGTGCCCAAGTAGCTACGCTAGAGTCATTAGCAGACGATGACCATCACGTAATTGACAAGTTGCAGTTACTAGCAGCGAAACGCAATAAAAAGATGGAAGAAATCAAGGCTCAGCTCAACGCCCTGAAGAACTTGAAAGGAAGTATCTATGCGTTCTCCGTGGAGGGCAATGCGGAAAGTATAGCGACACGATTGAATCAAGCGGGAACGCCCAACAATCATCAATTTACATTAGCAAGCTTATTGCTTAGCTATGAACCTATGACGTTTTTTGAGGAGCTATTATGCTAGCTCTAGATGGTGTGCCAATTAACTTAGACTCGATGACCGTTGAAATGTCTATGGAGCTTAAAGACCAGGACATGAGTGGGCAGTCTTCTGGTACCGAGGTGGCAGAGCAAGGTGACAAAGGCAAAAAGCTTACCTTTAGTGGTCGTGTTCCATTCATTCGTATAGAAACACTGACCCAACTTTATGCGTTTGCTTCAGATAAAGATGAGTCGAATGCTAGGCGTATTTATCGAATCGGCAATGACATTGCGCTCGCACTTAAAATTCGCAATGTGAAGTTCACTGGACGTATTCAAGCAAGAGAACATGAAACTCTACAGGCTTGGAATGTATCTTTTGAGCTTCGGGAGTACAACAGTGTCGCCGAGCAAAAAGAGCAGCGGATTAAAGCGCAAAGCAAGCCAGAGCAGCGAGAGAATACTCGGTTGAAACAGGCACTCATCACCGCAGAGGAGGCGACTCAATGAAGTTAGAGAAGCGTTTGTATATAAGCGGCGAAGAAGTCAAATTGGCAAGTAACATGGTGAGCTTAAAGCTTTCTTTGGGTAGTGTGGCCATCTTTGAAATTGAAGCTACACAACCCTTGAAATTATTCGAGCCGGTGCGTTTTGATATTGGATATGAAAACAAAACGTCGCCTTGGTTTGAGGGCTATGTTGATAAAATCCAATCTACAGTCAATGGCTACCAAAAAATCACAGTAAAAGAACTGACAGGTATTTTGAGTAAACGTTGGTCTCTCAGTTTAGAGCATCCAAATGCCGAGCAAGTTATTGATGCGCTCTCTCACCTTACTGGTCTCGAGTTTTATCTACCCAATAAAGAATACATGAAGACCGCGATCCCAAACTTTGTTTGCCAGGGAACGGGTTATCAATGTTTAGAGCAGGTCGCTAAGGCTTTTTCTATTCCTGACTGTGTTTGGTTTCAACATACTGACCAGGTGGTTTATTTTGGCTCCTATCAAGATAGCCATTTCAACGACAAACCAATGCCACTACCTGAAGAGTTTACGAGTCGCCAAAATGGTAACAGTGTCACCTTTGTTCCGTTTCCTATGCTTAGACCAGGTCGGGTTGTGAATGGTAAGCGAGTCAATCGGGTTGACTTAATACAGGATGATATGACGGCGTATTGGAAAGCTGAACAGTCTGAAGTCATACCTAAAAAGCGAGAAACACTACAGCATTTTCCTGAATTAGCAGCAGGCTTTCACTTGCCAAAGTTCGGGCGAGTCGAAATGGTCAGAGACAGTGCGACGGCGGGTAAAGTATCTGACCCATTTCGGCCAAGACTCTCTGTTGATGTGCAAGTTCTAGATGAGAACTTGCAACCAGATAGTAACGTACCGGTTTATCGCTCGATTCCACTGCCAGTTAACATGAGCGGACATGAGTCCGGATTGTTAGCGTATCCATTAGAAGGGACATTGGTTGAAATTGCTTTCGCTTATGGTCGAAGCGATAGACCCATCATACGTGGCGTTTATGGACGTGAATATGCGCTTCCCTCAATAGAGCCTGGTGAACAACTACAACAGCAACGTGAAGAAGTGAGTTATCGAGTCGATGCCGCAGGAAATACAACACTGCAGACTGACCAAACTCAAAATCAGAGAGCGTTTGGTAAGTTAGACCAATTTGAACGGTATAAAGGTGAGTTTGGCCAGCATCAGCATTTTGTAAATGAGCACAGCACTGAAGAAGTGAATGGTAAGAAGCTCATTGAAGCGCTTGGCGCTATTAATTTGTTGTCAGGAGATGATCTGGTGTTAGGAAGCTTGGGTAACATGCAAACGGCTACCGCTGGAGAACTGATTGAGACCATCGGAAAATTTCGCCGAAGTATTGCCGCTGAGCACCAATGGCTTCAATCACCTAAGACTTGGATAGGCTCTAAGCAAGAGAATGTGTTGATTCTTTTATCGGAGCTAATGCAGGTGGTTAAAGAATTGGCCGACACTTTAGCAACGCATACGCACAGCGGTGTAGCACCAGGACGAGCAAGCACCAAAACACCAGTCCAAGCGAATGATATTGTTGGCCATGGGGAGGATAGTATGAAATTGAAGGGAAGACTCGAACCGATAACACAAACAAGCTAGTTGCCTAACGGGTGGGGGATAACCCACTTGGACTTTAATGTTGATAGCTTAACAATTGTTATCCATATATTAATTAGGCTTATTACCTTCTTATGCCATGTTTTTGATAGACAAAATAACCATTTTGTAGGGAGATTCGCTGGAATACTCCATTAAGAATAATAACTGTTTGAAATTATTGTTATTCTCTTTCCTATTTTTGTATTTAAAGAACCATTAATTAGGGGTAAGGGGATGACAATCAGTACTCTAGTAGTTGCAGTATTTGTAGTGGTGGGTTTGTGTCTCGCTTTTAAAAAAAGCACTCAAAATAAGAAGATCTATAAAATGTTTGAGGACTGGAATTGGTGGGTAGAAATTGTCAACGAAGACCACAAACCTTGGCTCTCTGGTAAGGTGGTTAGAAAATCGAAAAATTACCAGTTTGCTATCGTTGGTTGCTTGAAGAGAGATAGTTTAGATACGGAGTTATTGAATAATCTAGAAACTAAGTTTGGGGCATTGCCGGACTTTGTACCTTGCCAGTGTCTCATTCTAGACGCTTCAACGCTTGTGCTTGGGGGAGTCGAAGATGATAAAAAAGTTGCTGAGCTTTACCACTGTATCCCAACTAAACAATCAAGTTGCGTGAAGCTAGTTATTCAAGATTCAACCATTGTTCTTCCCGAAGACGATGAAGATCTGAACCAATTTGAGCTGCTATGGAGCTGCTCTGAAATGCAGTCCGTAGGACAAGGTGATGATGAAAGCAAGTTTAAGGCATATTAGCACACATAAAGAACTTGATTTTCACACAATCAACGCAGCCATACGGCTGCGTTTTTTTATGTTGGTCTCAAACTAAAGCTACAAGTCATATGGCGATGAACGGTTATGAACTCACGGGACACACTGAGCGGATGACAAAATCCGCACTCTCCTCACCCGCCTGCGAGGTTTTTCGATCAGTTTTTTTTCAGTTTTTGTGTACTGAAATTTAGTGGGGAGAGTTCCTAGAGTGTCTCGTAGGAAACCATATATATAGCGGGGCTTGCGAGAGAACAGAGCTACTTAGAGCCTAGACTGAGAGTGTTTTGAAAATTTCAAAGATTGAAAATATTTTCAGTAAATTCCAATTTTAACGATCTGGAAAGATCAAAATGATATTTGTAAGTGCATGAAAAATAAGTACTGTTCAGAATTTTGTGAGAAATATAGATGATCAGGTGAGCGAAGATAAGATCTGATTTAGAGGGCATAGAGCCTTACTCTATAAGGCTTTAGAGCGAATTATTAAGATAAAGCAGTTTTTCAATTTATGAGACGGTATAATTAAACTCAGATGTCAAAATCACTGTGCAGTTAACGGGACAAAACCGCTGTTTACGTGTTGATGAAGAAGAGGGGAACGAGTGAGTGCTGGACCTATATTGTTATCAGGGTTACAAGCAAAACTCGTTAACTCTTAAGCAGAAACCAAGCAATAAGATTTAAATGTGTCGCCACTTTATCGCCATTTATTATTCTTGTTTCATTTAACTAATTGATTTTATAGGTTAAAAAATTAAAGTGGATATAAAGCTTTACTACGTGCATGACCCAATGTGCAGTTGGTGTTGGGGTTACAAACCAACGCTGGATAAACTAAAACAGCAACTGCCAGGTGTGATTCAGTTTGAGTATGTGGTTGGTGGTCTTGCGCCAGATACTAATTTACCGATGCCGCCCGAGATGCAACAAAAACTCGAAGGTATTTGGAAGCAGATTGAGCGCCAGTTAGGCACTAAGTTTAACTACGATTTCTGGAAGCTTTGTACGCCAGTTAGAAGCACTTACCAATCTTGTCGTGCGGTTATTGCAGCGGGCTTTCAAGATTCTTATGAGCAGATGCTAGAAGCGATTCAGCATGCGTATTACTTACGTGCGATGCCTCCTCATGAAGAAGCCACTCACTTGCAACTAGCGAGAGAAATTGGCTTGAATGTTCAGCAATTCAAGAATGATATGGACGGCTCTTTCTTAGAGGGTGTGTTCGAAGATCAATTGAGCCTTGCAAAGAGCCTAGGTGTGAACTCTTACCCTAGCTTGGTTCTTAAAATTAACGACGCTTATTTTCCGATTGCCATCGATTACCTGTCGACAGAACCAACCTTGAAGCTGATTCGTGAGCGTATTATTGACAATATGCCAGCGCAATAACCTCAGTTATGAATAACAAAAAGCCGCTCATTGAGCGGCTTTTTCGTAACTAAATGTATATCCATCCAAACAATAGTATTAAAGCACCATTGCTGCAATCCAACCAAAGATGATTAGAGGGATATTGTAATGGATAAAGGTTGGAACGACTGTTTCCCAAATGTGCTCATGTTGACCGTCGGCATTTAGACCAGATGTAGGGCCTAATGTAGAGTCAGAAGCTGGAGAGCCTGCATCACCTAACGCAGCTGCAGTACCTACCAGTGCAATCGTTGCCATCGGCGAGAAGCCGAATGCTAGCGCAAGAGGAACATAGATAGTTGCAAGGATTGGAATCGTAGAGAACGATGAACCAATGCCCATTGTTACTAATAGACCAACGATCAGCATCAGTAGTGCAGCTAGAGGCTTATTGTCACCGATGCTGGTTGATAGCGATTGTACTAGTGTTTCAACACCGCCAGTTTGCTTCATTACTGCTGCAAAACCTGCCGCTGCAATCATGATGAAGCCAATCATTGCCATCATGTGTACACCTTTAGTGAACACGTCGTGCGTCTCTTTCCATGCGATAACGCCGCCGAAAGTGAACACCATAAAGCCAGCTAGAGCACCGATAATCATTGAACCCGTGTAAAGCTGAACACCCAAAGCAGCGACAATACCAAGTGCCGCAACTAAGATGTGCTTTTTATTGATGACGTGATCGGTTTCGTCAACGACAGTCAACTCAGTTTCTTTGTAGACACGCGGTTTACGATAGCTCACAAAGATAGCCAGTAATAGACCAAACAGCATTCCTGCACCTGGCAGTAACATGGCGGTTGGGACTTGGCTTGCAACCACGTTTTCCAAACCGTTGTCATGTAGGTTCTTTAATAGAATGTTGTTTAAGAAAATACCGCCGAAACCAACAGGTAAGATCATGTAAGGTGTGATCAAACCGAAGGTAAGAACACACGCGACCAAACGTCGGTCGAGTTTAAGTTTCGCAAATACGCCCAAAAGAGGTGGAATCAAAATTGGAATAAAGGCGATATGGACCGGAATTACGTTCTGAGATGACATAGTGACAAGAACGAGCGCGACTAACACCGCGTACTTTAACCCGGTAGTTGACGCCGAGTTTTCTTTACCATTTAAGCGCTTGATAACACTTTTGGCCAGTAGATCCGTGATGCCTGATTTTGAGATGGCAACAGCGAAAGTACCTAACATGGCGTAGCTTAGCGCGATAGTTGCACCGCCACCTAGACCACTTTCAAATGCGGCAACCGTATCCCCAAGGCTCATGCCTGCGACTAGGCCGCCTACGATGGCACTAAACGTGAGGGCAACCACCACGTTTACGCGCATCAATGCTAACACGAGCATGACGCACACTGATATAACGACAGGATTCATACTTTTCCTAATATGTTGTGTTTACTTATTATTCTTCGTCGACAAGCGGCCAACCGCCGAGGGCCTTCCATTTGTTGACAATACCGCAGAATAATTCTGCTGTTTTTTGTGTATCGTAAAGCGCAGAGTGTGCTTCACGGTTATCAAATTCCATCCCGGCTGTTTTGCATGCTTTAGCGAGAACTGTTTGGCCATAAGCAAGGCCACTTAATGTAGCCGTATCAAAAGTAGCAAAGGGATGAAAAGGGACTCTTTTTAGTTTACAGCGTTCATTTGCCGCATTTACAAAACCCAAGTCGAATGCTGCGTTATGAGCAACCATAATTGCACGTGAGCAATCTGCGGCTTTTTGTTCTTTGCGAATAAGCTTATAAATTTCCTTTAGCGCCTCTTGCTCAGAAACAGCACCTCGAAGAGGGCTGAAAGGGTCACGAATACCATTGAATTCAAGCGCTTCTTTTTCTAAGTTAGCGCCTTCAAATGGTTCCACATGAAAATGAATGGTGGAGGCCGGATGCAACACGCCATGTTCGTCCATTTTCAACGTAACGGCACAGATTTCTAAAAGTGCATCAGTTTGAGCATTGAAACCAGCGGTCTCAACGTCTACTACCACAGGGAAATAACCACGAAAGCGTTTTTTCAAGGTTAGAGCTTCATTTTCTAGTGTCATGTTGGCTTATTTTTGTGTGACGAAGGCTGCATTATTGCAGATTATACCGATGAGAAAAACCGCAATTTAAGAGAAAACCGGAATTCTATTTTGCATCCAATCAATAAGTTTGTATTGCATATTATGTAGACGTTTATTCGCCATACTTTGCATCATGTAAACCGATAAAACATGAGGAAGTAAAACGCTAAGTGGCGGTTAAGGTGATTGGAACACGGTGGCTCACATTAATGGCAGTGTGACAGATAACCCTATATTGGCGAGATTTTTGCATGCCGGTTGAAGTAATTTTATTGATGCAAATTGACGGCAACAGACTGCCGTTTAAGAGACAGTATTAGATGAAGAAATGGCTGATTACCAGTGGTGTTGTATTTTCGTTGTTTAGCACAAGCAGCTTCGCTTTGATGGGCAAACGTTATGCTGCAACTCCACAGCAATCTCAATGGGAAATGGTGGTCAATACACCACTAGAATGTCAGCTTGTACACCCCATTCCAAGCTTTGGAGATGCGGTATTTTCATCTCGTGCAAATAAAAAAATCAATTTAGACTTTGAGTTAAAAATGCGTCGTCCGATGGGAGAAACACGTAACGTCAGTCTCATTTCTATGCCGCCACCTTGGCGACCAGGTGAACACGCCGATCGAATTACAAACCTAAAGTTTTTTAAACAGTTTGATGGTTATGTCGGAGGGCAAACAGCATGGGGCATGTTGTCTGAGCTGGAAAAAGGCCGTTATCCGACTTTTAGTTACCAAGATTGGCAGAGCCGAGATCAGAGAATTGAAGTCGCATTGTCATCAGTACTGTTTCAAAACAAGTACAACGCGTTTAGCGACTGTATTTCCAACTTATTGAAATACAGTTTCGAGGACATTGCTTTTACGATTTTGCACTACGAAAGACAAGGTGATCAGTTAACCAAGGCTTCTAAAAAGCGTTTATCACAAATTGCAGATTATATCCGACATAATCAAGATATCGATCTCGTGCTGGTGGCGACGTACACAGATTCAACCGATGGTAAAAGTGCGAGTCAAAGTTTATCAGAGCGACGTGCAGAGTCACTTCGTGATTACTTTCAGTCTCTAGGGCTACCGGAAGATCGAATTCAAGTGCAAGGGTACGGCAAGCGTCGTCCTATTGCAGATAACGGTTCGCCAATAGGAAAAGACAAAAACCGCCGAGTCGTGATATCTCTAGGGCGAACCCAAGTGTGATGCATATAAAAACGCCGAAGCTGAAAGCTTCGGCGTTTTTGATTTACTGACGTTGTTAATAATATTTTAGTGGTATTTTGCCAAGCACCTTTCGGTGATTCTTGCTGTATAATTTGAATGTTAGTTTAAGCGGAATTTGGCAATGACTTCGCAATTGGTTGCGGTATCTATTTTTTCAACCTGTTTGGCAATAGCCGGATTAGGGTGACGCTTCATAAAGTCTATCAACGCCTTAGTACAGCATCCTATCGAGTCGATAAAGCTTGCACACTCTTTATTTGGGCATTGTGGGATAAGTGTTAAGACTTTCTCAGAGGCCAGTTGAAGGTATTTGAGTTCATAGTCAGTATCTCCAGCCCAACGCCAGAACTGAGCTAAGTTATGACAAGAAATCACAGAAATTAATAATCGCTCGTCCGCCTCAATTTCCACACATTCGCTGATATCTTCACTCAGGCTTAGGGCTTGCTGGTAATGAAGAATGCTGCGAACAGGGTCATCTAGTTGAAGTGCCGTATCGGCTAGAAGTGTGTGTTTTTCCCATTCACTGATCATTATCGTAATCCCGCATATCGAAGTTGCGGATAAATCTAAACGATAACTATTATCAAGTAAAGAGTTTTGTTTATAAAAGGACAGGCAGATCGCAGACCTGCCTGTAATCGGAGTTCAACTTGCAGTACAAGTGATTATTAGAAGTGCCGCTTAGCCTTCAAGACCTGCTGAAGCTTGCTTGTTTTGAATAAGCTCAATCATATAACCATCTGGGTCTTTTACGAATGCAATGTGCGTGCTTCCGCCTTTTACTGGACCTGGCTCACGAGTCACATTACCGCCCGCCGCTTTGATAGCGTCGCAAGTTGTGTAGATATCATCAACACCAATGGCGATATGACCAAAAGCAGTACCTAGGTCATACTCAGTTTTACCCCAGTTGTAAGTCAGTTCGATCACTGCACCTTGGGATTCGTCACCATAACCAAGAAACGCTAGCGTGTATTCGTACTCTTTATTTTCGTTAGTACGAAGCAGCTGCATGCCCATAACTTCAGTGTAAAACTTGATGGATTTGTCTAGATCACCTACGCGAAGCATAGTGTGGAGAATTCGACCGTTTGACATTTTTTGCTCCTAGCTTTGATTTACAAATAGCGTTAGCTATCTGGGTATACTTTCTCTTTATATTCGCACAAATCTTCGATAATACAGCTACCGCAGCGAGGCTTTCTTGCTACGCACGTATAACGACCATGAAGAATGAGCCAGTGGTGCACATCGAGTTTGAACTCTTTTGGCACAACTTTTAATAGCTTTTGCTCGACATCATCAACCGTTTTGCCCATTGCAAACTTAGTACGATTCGACACGCGATAAATGTGCGTATCGACGGCAATGGTTGGCCAACCAAAAGCGGTGTTGAGCACGACGTTTGCGGTCTTGCGACCTACGCCTGGTAGCGCTTCTAACGCTGCACGATCTTCAGGAACTTCACCATTGTGTTTTTCCAACAAGATCTTACAAGTCTTGATTGTGTTTTCTGCCTTTGAGTTAAACAAACCGATGGTCTTTATGTATTCTTTTAAGCCATCGACTCCCAAATCAAGAATGCTTTGAGGTGTATTCGCTACAGGGAAAAGCTTGTCGGTGGCTTTATTGACGCTTACATCGGTTGCTTGAGCTGATAGTAATACAGCGATTAGCAGCTCAAAAGGGGAGCTCCAGTTAAGCTCAGTTTGAGGATTCGGATTGTTTTCTCGTAATCGCTCAAGAATTTCGATTCTTTTTATTTTGTTCATTGCTGACTTCCAATACCGTCTCTGCGGTTTATGAAAAAGGCTCCTATGACAGAGCCTTATCTTGTTATGCGTTAGTGACGCGAGCACGTTCTATGGTTGGTTTTTCTTCTTTTGGTTGACGTGCCTGAATTGAATTATCTATGACATTTTTGAGCGCTATCAACAGCCCAACACCGATAAATGCACCAGGTGGGAGAAGCGCTAACAGGAAGCTATTGTCAAATTGGAAAACTTGAATCCGTAGAGCTGAAGCCCAGTCTCCTAGGAGAAGGTCTGCTCCGTCGAATAGTGTGCCATTACCAATTAATTCGCGCATGGCACCTAAAACAACCAAGACGCTCGTCATACCAAGGCCCATCCACAAACCATCTAGCGCAGCGGGTGCAACATCATTTTTTGACGCGTAAGCTTCTGCTCGGCCAATAATAATACAGTTCGTTACAATCAGAGGAATAAAGATACCAAGAGACAGGTATAAACCATACGCATAGGCATTCATTAACAACTGAACGCAGGTAACGAGTGAGGCAATGATCATCACGAATACAGGTATACGGATCTCTTTTGGCACATAGTTACGAATAAGAGAAACCGTGACGTTGGATCCAACTAGCACGAGTAAGGTTGCAATACCAAGACCTAATGCATTGGTTATCGTGGAAGAAACCGCTAGCAGTGGACATAAGCCCAGCAGTTGTACGAGAGCGGGGTTATTACTCCACATACCGTTTTTCATCAGTAATTTATTCTCATTCATTACTGCTCTCCTTCACAGCCTAACGGCTGGCTAAGAATGTCTTCACGAGATTGGTTTACGTAGTTAACGGTATTTCGCACGACTTTTACGACGGCTCTTGGCGTGATCGTTGCACCAGTAAATTGATCGAAATCTCCGCCATCTTTACGAACTTTCCACGAATTCCAATTGTTTTCCGTGACTTGTTTTCCTGTAAAGCTCAGGATCCAGTCTGTGACACGAAGATCGATTTTATCGCCCAGACCAGGGGTTTCTTGGTGGTTTAGGACGCGTGTCCCCAAAATATTGCCCTGATTATCAATCCCAGTAATTACTTTTATCTCACCATTGTAGCCATCTGGCGCGATAGATTCTATTGCGATTGCTGTTGGTTCACCATTCTTCGTGGCGAGGTAGGCTGGCATCGCACGTAATGTCCCCAGATCTGGAGACGTGACCATTGTACAAGCTTGCGCGAGTGCGTTGTCATGCATGTTTTCTGGAATGACTTGATTCAAAACAGAAAGTAATTGTTTTTGCTCTTGTACCTTGATTTGGTCTTTTGTTAGGTACTGAGTAAGGGCGACTAATCCGGTTGTTGCACATGCAAATATCGCGAGTGTCAGACCATTTTTTCTAATAGCGGTTAACATGTTTACCTCAGTGACCGTAAGTTCTAGGTTTGGTGTAGTAATCGATCAGTGGCACACACATATTTGCAAGCAACACTGCAAATGCAACACCATCTGGGAAACCGCCCCAACTGCGAATGATAAAAACCAAAGCACCAATAAGCGCACCGAAGATTAAACGTCCTTTGACGGTGGTAGACGCCGAAACGGGATCGGTTGCAATAAAGAATGCGCCAAGCATGGTTGCACCAGATAACAAGTGTAAAACTGGCGACGCAGTTTCCCCTGGCGTCAGCAACGTGAACACTAGGCTAAACAGAGTCAGACTCGCAAGGAAACCTGCTGGAATATACCATTGGATGATACGCTTTTTGATCATGACTATCCCGCCAAGAAGGTAAGCAAGGTTTACCCATTGCCAACCAATACCACCTAAGCCATCAAATATTGGCTGCGACATTACTTCGCTTGGAGTGGCACCTGTAAGAATGCCAGTCTTAAATGCATCAAGTGGTGTCGCCATTGTCACACCGTCAACACCTGAGCGAACTTGCTGAAGTGATAAGCCGTCGTAATCATAGCCCGTAAAAATTAAAGAGAGTGTATCTGCAAAATTTACATGATCAGGTATGAGTGATGTCGGTGCACTCCAACTCGTCATTTGTACTGGGAAAGAGATCAACAAGACCACATAAGCGACCATTGCAGGGTTGAATAAGTTTTGACCAAGGCCACCATATAGGTGTTTAGCAATTACGATCGCGAAAATAAGTCCGATCACCATAATCCACCACGGAGACCATGGTGGAATAGCAACGGCTAATAACCAAGCGGTAACGATCGCACTGTTATCACGTAGTGCTCGCATCGGCGAACGTTTACGGAAGACCATAACTAAGGCTTCAAGTGATACAGCGACTGCGATGGCAAAAATCAGCTGAATAAGCGTTCCCCAGCCAAAGAAGTAGGTTTGAGCTACTAAACCTGGAAGTGCGCAAAGTGCCACCCATTTCATTAAGTCTGGCGTACTACGACGACTGTGGGTATGCGGTGAACTGGCAATAAAAAACGACACTACTCGTTCTCCTCAGTATTATTTTTATTAGCTTCTTGTTGCGCTTTGCGGGCCTTCGCGCGCGCAATTGCTGCGGCAACCGCGGCTTTTTTCGGATCCACTTCTGGTTCTTCAGAAGTTGCTTCTTCAACAGGCTCAGTTTGCGTTTCTTGCTTAGCTTTACGCGCTTTGGCACGTGCAATGGCAGCAGCCACGGCGGCTTTTTTCGGATCTTCGGTTTGCTCGGCAGGTGCTTCAGCTTCTTCCGCTTCAGTTGAGTCTGCTTGTTTCGCTTTACGAGCCTTCGCGCGCGCAATTGCTGCGGCAACCGCGGCTTTTTTCGGATCCACTTCTGGTTCTTCAGAAGTTGCGTCTTCAACAGGCTCAGTTTGCGTTTCTTGCTTCGCTTTACGTGCTTTGGCACGTGCAATGGCAGCTGCCACGGCGGCTTTTTTCAGATCGTCGGTTTGCTCGGCAGGTGCGTCAGCTTCTTCCGCTTCGGTTGAGTCTGCTTGCTTCGCTTTGCGCGCTTTGGCTCGAGCAATTGCAGCGGCAACTGCGGCTTTTTTCGGATCGTCGGTTTGCTCGGCAGGTGCGTCAGCTTCTTCCGCTTCGGTTGAGTCTGCTTGCTTCGCTTTGCGCGCTTTGGCTCGAGCAATTGCAGCGGCAACTGCGGCTTTTTTCGGATCGTCGGTTTGCTCGGCAGGTGCGTCAGCTTCTTCCGCTTCAGTTGAGTCTGCTTGCTTCGCTTTTCGTGCTTTGGCACGTGCAATCGCAGCAGCCACGGCGGCTTTTTTCGGATCGTCGGTTTGCTCAGTAGGTGCTTCAGCTTCTTCCGCTTCAGTTGAGTCTGCTTGCTTCGCTTTACGTGCTTTGGCACGTGCAATGGCAGCAGCAACCGCGGCTTTCTTCGGATCGCTGTCTTGCTGTGCAGACGTTTCCGATTCTACAGATTCAGTTGAATCTTCTTGTTGTGCTTTTTTCGCTTTAGCTCGGGCGATGGCGGCCGCAACTGCCGATTTTTTATCATCAGCGTTATTGTCTGGCGTTTCGCCTTGTTCTTTTTGCGCTTTACGTTCGCGAGCAAGACGTTTGCGTTCTTCGCGCAGTTTTGCCATTTCTGAGTTATCAGGTTCACTAGAGCCTGCTTTAGCTGCTGCAGCTTGTTTCGCCTTCGCTTTGGCAATGGCTGCCGCTACGGCGGGTTTTACTGCTGGCTCTGCTTTTTCTGTGGTTTCTGTCTTTTGAGCTTTCACTCGTGCGATCGCTGCTGCTATCGCATCATCGCTACCAGAAGACTTCATCTCTTTTCGGCGTTGATCGGCAGCTTTCTTGAAGCGATTTTCACGTTCTGCTTTTTCGCGTTCCATACGCGCTTTTTTCTCTTCAAAACGCAGTTTTGCTCGCTCTGCAGCTTCCGCTTCTTGTGTTCTAGTTCTAATTTCTGCTTTCGCTTGGCGGTAGTACTGTACGAGCGGAATTTCACTTGGACATACAAACGCACAAGCGCCGCACTCGATACAATCCTTTAAGTTTAATTCTTCGAGTTTGTCATACTCTTCAGCTTTTGCATGCCATTGCAGTTGTTGAGGCAGCAGCGAAGCAGGGCACGCTTCTGCACATTGGCTACAGCGAATACATTCCATCTCATACTGGTGCGGAGAGATCTCACGACGAGTCGGAGCAAGGATACAGTTTGCTGTCTTGGTAATCGGCACTTGGGAGTGAGGAAGGGTAAAGCCCATCATTGGCCCACCCATAATTAAACGCTGTAACTTCTTATCTGCTTTATAGCCAAACTCATCCAACAGTGCTTGTACTGGTGTCCCTAACAATGCCCAAACGTTGCGTGGTTGTTTGAAGGTTTTACCAGTGAGAGTCACGATGCGCTTTATCATCGGTTCACCGTCGATGACTGCGCGTTTTATAGCGTAAAGAGAACCAACATTCTGAACCAAAATACCAATATCGGCTGGAATCGCGCCACTTGGTACTTCTTTATTGGTTAAAATTTTGATCAGCTGTTTTTCACCGCCAGAAGGGTATTTAGTCGGGATAACGCGAATAACGATATCTTTGTTTATAGCCGCAGCTTCTAGCGCTTTGATTGCTTCTGGCTTGTTGTCTTCAATGCCAATAATCGTGAGCTTTGGTGTCAGGATATGTTCGACAATTTCGATACCTTGAATAAGCTCTTCGGCATGTTCTTGCATGAGCTTGTCATCAGACGTGATGTATGGCTCGCACTCTGCTGCATTAACGATAAGAATCTCGGTACGAGCAAAACCTGATTGGATTTTTTTTGCAGTAGGGAAGCCTGCGCCACCCATACCAGAAATACCAGCGAGACGAATAATATCAATCAGTGCGTCAGGGGTTTCTTGTTGGTAATCTGCGACGGGGTTTCTTTCACACCATGCATCTTTCCCATCAGGCGTGATGACTGCGCACAACTCACTTAACCCAGAAGGGTGCGCGACAGTTCGTGGCTCAATCGCGGTGAGCGTACCTGATGTTGGAGCATGCACTGGAACCGTAAAGCCGGTCTCCGATTGCGTTAATGGCTGACCTTTTAATACGTAGTCACCTTCGGCAACCAGTAGGTTACCCGCTTTACCAATGTGCTGTTTTAGCGGCAATACAATTTCTGACGGGATAGCCGCATGAGCGAGTTCAGTTTTGTTGGACTGCTTTTTATTTTCTGCCGGATGCACACCACCTGGGAAATCCCAAAGCGCGCCTGTACGAATTTGTTCAATCAAAGACAACATGTGAAACCTTACTTAATTGAATCTTTCACGTTCGCTGCATTGTCGGCAGCATCCGTAATGTTAAGTACTGGAATGGAGTGAAGTTGCCACTTCCAGCTTTCTGTGGTCGTTGCCACAGGAATCATTTCAATACAATCAGTCGGACATGGGGCAACACACAAGTCACAGCCCGTACATTCGTCTTTGATTACGGTATGGACCGCCTTTGTTCCGCCTACAATTGCATCCACCGGACACGCCTGAATACACTTAGTGCAGCCAATACACATGTCTTCATGAATAAACGCAACGGTTGGAATTTTGCTGTCGAGATCGTGCGCAGATTCTTCTGGCTCAACACCCATTAAGTCGGCGAGCTTTTCGATTGTTGCCTGGCCTCCAGGGGGACATTTGTTGATGTGGTCGCCATTTGCAATTGCTTCAGCATAAGGACGGCAACCAGGGTAGCCACATTGACCGCATTGAGTTTGCGGTAAAATGGCGTCGATTTGATCCACAATAGGGTCCGCTTCAACTTTAAAGCGAATAGAAGCAAAACCAAGTATCGCGCCGAAAATCGCAGCCAGAACCGCTAACGCGATAATCGCAATTAAAATCGTACTCATCGCTTACTTCACCAAACCTGTAAAGCCCATAAAGGCGAGTGACATTAAACCTGCTGTAATCATTGCTATTGATGCACCTTTAAAAGGTACAGGAACGTCGGCGGCGGCTATGCGCTCTCGCATGGATGCAAAAAGTATCAACACCAATGAGAAACCAACAGCGGCGCCGAAGCCGTAGATGATCGATTCAATAAAGTTATGGTTTTCATTAATGTTAAGAAGTGCCACGCCCAATACTGCGCAGTTTGTTGTGATCAGCGGTAAGAAAATGCCAAGCAAGCGATAAAGCGTCGGGCTGGTTTTGTGCACAACCATTTCGGTGAACTGCACCACAACGGCTATCACCAAAATAAAACTCATGGTTCGAAGGTACTCAATACCTAGTGGACGAAGGATGTAGCTTTCCACTAAATACGCACACACTGACGCGAGCGTTAGCACAAAAGTTGTCGCTAAGCCCATACCTATTGCTGTTTCCAGTTTTTTGGACACACCCATGAAAGGACATAGGCCCAAAAACTTCACCAGTACAAAGTTGTTCACCAGCACAGTGCCGACCAACAACAAAACATATTCGGTCATAGTTATTACGTTCTTAAAATCCGATCTTGATATTATCGTGTTTTGTGACACCAATAACAACCAGTGAACGATGTGGTTTTACATACACGATGGAAAAATAGTCGTCTATTTGATCTATTTTGATGAATCAATAAGAAATTGAATCGTTTGCTGAATGTATTGTTAGCGAGAGGATACTACCTATTAATTTTCATCTAATGTGTGATTTTAAAAAAAGCCCGCCTCTCCCAGGTAGAAAAGAGAGGCGGGCAATGTATATTTACAAGCTAATTATTTAAACTTTCTGAGTGCTTGATGGACTGTGTTTATATCTTACTCGTGAAGGTACGAGTGATGACGTCTTGCTGTTGCTCTGTCGTTAGAGAGTTAAAACGTACCGCATAACCAGACACTCGAATCGTCAACTGAGGGTATTTCTCTGGATGTTCAACCGCATCCAATAACATCTCTCGGTCTAGAACGTTGACGTTAAGGTGTTGACCACCTTCAATCGCAATGCCCTCGTTGCTTGCTTCGTGATGGAAGTAACCATCCATTAGCGCAGCTAGGTTCTTCTTCTGACTCAAGTCATCTTTACCCAATGCGTTAGGCACAATTGAGAAAGTGTAAGAAATACCATCTTTAGCGTAAGCGAACGGTAATTTAGAAACCGATGCCAGAGACGCAACCGCCCCTTTTTCATCACGACCGTGCATTGGGTTTGCACCCGGTCCAAAAGGCATACCTGCGCGACGGCCATCTGGTGTATTACCCGTTTTTTTACCGTAAACCACGTTAGATGTGATTGTTAAAATCGATTGAGTTGGCACTGCTTCGCGGTAGGTGTGCATCTTCTGAATTTTCTTCATGAAGCGCTCAACTAGATCACAAGCGATGTCATCAACACGGGCATCGTTGTTACCAAATTTTGGATAATCACCTTCGATTTTAAAATCAACGGCGATGCCATCTTCATCACGAACGGGTTTCACGGTTGCGTATTTAATTGCTGCTAAAGAGTCTGCAACAACAGACAGACCTGCAATACCACACGCCATCGTGCGGTGCACGTCGCGATCCATCAATGCCATCAGTGATGCTTCGTAGCTGTAACGGTCATGCGAATAATGGATGATGTTCAACGCTGTGACGTATTGCGTTGCTAGCCACTCCAACATATTGTCGAAACGAGGCATCAAAGCGTCAAAGTCGAGAATTTCATCTTGAACTTTGTCCACTACCGGACCCACTTGCGCTTTCGATTTTTCATCGATACCACCATTGATGGTGTAAAGCAGTGCTTTTGCAAGGTTGGCACGTGCACCAAAGAATTGCATGTGCTGACCAACAACCTGCGGGCTCACACAACAGGCAATCGCGTAGTCGTCATTGTCGAAATCAGGACGCATTAGATCGTCGTTTTCGTATTGAACCGAAGAGGTATCAATCGACACTTTTGCAGCATATTGTTTGAACGCTTCAGGCAATTGCTCTGACCAAAGAATCGTCATATTTGGTTCAGGAGCAGGGCCCATAGTATGTAGCGTATGTAAGTATCGGAATGTCGTTTTAGATACTAGTGTACGGCCATCAACACCCATACCTGCCATGGCTTCGGTTGCCCAGATTGGGTCGCCAGAAAACAATGAATCGTATTCTGGTGTGCGTAGGAAGCGAACCATGCGTAGCTTCATGATGAAGTGGTCAATCATTTCTTGCGCTTGTGATTCATCAATCAAATCGTTTGCGATATCGCGCTCTAGATAGACGTCTAGGAAAGTCGAAGTACGGCCCAGTGACATTGCTGCGCCGTTTTGCGATTTAACCGCCGCTAGGTAGCCAAAGTAGGTAAATTGGATCGCTTCTTGTGCTGTTTTTGCAGGTAGCGACATATCAATGCCGTATTTCAGACCCATTTGACGAATGTCTTCAAGTGCTTGAACTTGATCGGCTATTTCTTCGCGAAGACGAAGTGTTTTCTCAAGATCGTTGCCTTGTTCTAAGAACGTTTGTGTTGAATTGTATTGTTCTTTTTTGTCTGCTTTTAAGAAGTCGATACCGTATAGGGCGAGACGGCGATAGTCACCAATGATACGACCACGGCCATAAGCATCAGGAAGGCCCGTGATGATGCCGGATTTACGACAGGCTAGAATTTCTTTGGTGTAAAGGTCGAAACACGCTTTGTTGTGAGTTTTACGGTATTCAGTGAAGATTTTTTCAACCGTTGGATCCAATTCGCGGCCATAAACTTCGCACGAGTTTTTTACCATGCGAATCCCGCCATTGGCGATGATTGCACGTTTTAGCGGTTGATCAGTTTGTAAGCCAACGATCTTTTCCAGATCTTTGTTGATGTAGCCTGCATCGTGGGAAGTGATTGTTGAGGGCAAGTCTGTGTCAAAATCAATAGGGGCGTGTGTGCGGCTTTCTTGTTTTATGCCTTCAAGCACTTGGTTCCATAATGCTGAAGTGGATTTGCTAACCTCGGCTAAGAAAGACTCGTCTCCCTCATAGGGTGTATAGTTTTTTTGGATGAAGTCACGAGTGTTGACAGAGTTTTGCCATTCACCAGCAGTAAATCCAGCCCATGCATCTAGCATGTCAGTTGTCGGAATAGTCATAAGTAAATCCCTAAGTTATTGATAATTAGAATGGAGGCGACGAGTAGGACGGAACCATTCTTAACCCTTTTAATCGTATGGATTTATTTGGTATGAGTAAAATGAATGCTTTTCATTTTTTCAATGATTAAATTGCATTAATAATAGATTCAATTGGTTATGATTGTTTTTTGCTAGAAAAGAGACAGAATTAAATGTGTGGTACTGTGAGAACACTATCTATGACAATGTTATGAGTTCTGTAATTTGAACTTATTTCGGTGTGATTTTATGACGCCTAGATTGGCTTAGATTTCATGGCGATTAAGATACAAAAAAGCCGTGTCTTGCGACACGGCTTTTCTATAATCTGGCTCCTCCTGCTGGGCTCGAACCAGCGACCTGCGGATTAACAGTCCGTCGCTCTACCAACTGAGCTAAGGAGGAATTGCTTTGCTTGAAAGCGGGAAGAATCTTACCGAGCACTCAAACTACTGTCAACAGTAAAAAAATACATTTTTAGAAAAAAATATTGAGTTAAGGGCTTTACTTTTCTGTATGGCTTGCCAGTAAAGGCTCGAGGTTAGTTATCCACTAAATTTGTGGATAAGTATGTTGATGAGATCTGGGTAAAGAAAATTGATATGCAACTAAGTTTTTATTTAATGAATCTTTAGTCAGAGTTATGCGTAAAATAAGCAAATAAAACAGAGGTTTATCGATGTTAATCAAAAGGTATTCAAAGTGGATAAAAATCAATCTTTTGGGGATAAGAAAGTTTTAAGCTAATTTTTGGGGAAAAGTTGTGGAAACTATAATGTGAAGAATGTGTGTAGCTCTTCAACTAGGGCGAAGTACTATATCAGAGTCACTTTTGTATGGCTATAGCATTCTAGACAAACAAGAAAATTTATTAACAATGATGGTTAAATTCTCGATAGACGTAGATTTCATTAGCTAAGGTGTATATATATACAGCCAAAGCGCAGTAAAATTGAGGAAGGGTATGAGTAAAGTCTATGAATTGGTCTCCGATTATCAGCCGTCGGGCGATCAACCAGGAGCGATCAATCAGTTGCTTGAGGGGCTCGATGCTGGGCTAGCACATCAAACCTTGTTGGGGGTCACAGGCTCAGGTAAAACCTTCACACTAGCGAATGTGATTGCTCAAGCCCAACGACCTGCAATATTACTTGCGCCAAACAAAACGCTTGCTGCTCAGTTATATGGTGAGATGAAGTCATTCTTTCCTAATAATGCGGTTGAGTATTTTGTTTCTTACTACGATTACTACCAACCTGAAGCGTACGTTCCGACCACGGATACCTTTATAGAGAAAGACGCTTCAGTTAACGCGCATATAGAACAAATGCGTTTGTCTGCTACAAAAGCACTACTAGAACGTAAAGATGCCATTATTGTTGCATCGGTATCGGCTATCTATGGCTTGGGTGATCCTGAATCGTATCTACAAATGATGCTGCACCTACGTCGCGGTGATGTGATTGACCAGCGCGATATGCTACGCCGTCTTGCAGAGCTGCAATACTCACGCAATGACGTTGCATTTGAGCGTGGCCAATTCCGTGTTCGAGGTGAAGTGATTGACATCTTCCCAGCCGAATCAGACCAAGACGCTGTGCGCGTTGAGATGTTTGACGATGAGGTGGATTGCATCAGTGTGTTCGATCCATTGACAGGCGTGGTGAAACAACGAGACTTGCCGCGCTATACCATCTATCCCAAGACGCACTATGTCACGCCAAGAGATCGCATTCTTGAAGCGATTGAAAATATTAAAGTCGAACTAGAAGTGCGCAAAAAGCAGCTTCTAGATAACAACAAGCTACTGGAAGAGCAGCGAATTAGCCAGCGCACTCAATTCGATATCGAAATGATGAATGAGTTGGGCTTTTGCTCCGGTATCGAAAACTATTCTCGTTATCTCAGTGGACGCTCGGAAGGTGAGCCGCCACCAACCCTGTTTGACTACTTACCTCATGATGGCTTGTTGATCATCGATGAATCTCACGTGACAGTACCGCAGATAGGTGCCATGTATAAAGGCGACCGTTCGCGTAAAGAAACGCTGGTGGAGTTTGGTTTCCGGTTACCTTCAGCTTTGGATAATCGTCCACTGAAGTTTGAGGAGTTTGAAGCACTAGCGCCACAAACGATTTTCGTCTCTGCTACGCCCGGAAATTACGAACTAGAAAAATCGGCGGGTGATGTGGCGGATCAAGTCGTTCGTCCTACAGGCTTGCTTGACCCTGAGTTGGAAGTTCGCCCAGTAGCGACCCAAGTCGACGACCTATTGTCTGAGATCCGTATTCGCGCTGCTAAAGATGAACGAGTTCTGGTTACAACACTGACCAAACGAATGGCTGAAGATCTCACCGAATACCTTCACGAACATGATGTTAAGGTACGTTATTTACACTCAGACATTGATACTGTTGAGCGTGTGGAAATTATCCGTGACCTTCGTCTTGGGGAATTTGACGTGCTGGTGGGAATAAACTTATTGAGAGAGGGCCTGGATATGCCAGAGGTCTCGTTAGTTGCAATTTTGGATGCGGATAAAGAGGGCTTCTTGCGGTCTGAACGCTCACTCATTCAGACCATTGGTCGTGCTGCACGAAACATCGAAGGTAAGGCGATTTTATACGCTGACCGAATCACCAACTCAATGAAAAAGGCGATGGATGAAACTAACCGTCGTCGCGAGAAGCAGGAAGCGTACAACGAAGAAATGGGTATTTCGCCACAAGCGCTCAAACGAAATATCAAAGACATCATGGAACTTGGCGATATCACTAAGTCTAAACGCCAGCGTAACACTAAACAGGTACCATTATCGAAAGTGGCGGAGCCTTCGCAAACTTACGAGGCACTGTCCCCTCAGCAGCTAGAAAAAGAAATCAGTCGACTGGAGGCAGCGATGTATCAGCATGCGCAAGATTTAGAATTTGAGTTAGCGGCACAAAAGCGTGACGAGATTGAAAAACTACGAGCGCAGTTCATCGCAAATAGTTGAACAAACTTACCGATTTAACTATCCAAGCATTTTAGGTCGCTTGTAAAAAAAAAGAAGCCAATAGGCAGTCGGGTCTATTGGCTTGTTTTGTGAACATATCGTTCACTAACAACGTCAGTTGGCTAGGTGACCCGAGGGGTCACTATCGTTACAGCATGGTTTGTGCCACTTTTTAAATAATTGATATTATTTTTGAATTTTTTCCTTTGCCCATAATTTAGCTAATGTTATTTGCAAAATGCAAAGCGTAATGCGATTATTGTTTAAAACACAACAAAATAATAGCTAGGTTATGCAACAAAAACCCGAAGGCCCAAAGTCTCGTTACCTTTTAATGGTCGAGGACACCGCATCTGTTGCGGCTCTGTACCGCTCATACCTGACACCGCTTGGCATAGATATCAATATTGTCGGCACAGGTAGGGATGCCATTGAGAGCCTAAATCATCGAATTCCAGATCTTATTTTACTCGATCTCCGTCTGCCAGATATGACGGGGATGGACGTTTTACATGCCGTTAAAAAGAGTCATCCCGACGTACCTATAATTTTTATGACCGCTCACGGTTCTATCGATACCGCTGTCGAGGCCATGCGTCATGGCTCACAAGACTTTCTAATTAAACCGTGTGAAGCGGACCGTTTACGTGTCACGGTTAACAATGCAATTCGTAAAGCGACCAAGCTAAAAAATGAAGCCGATAATCCAGGCAATCAGAGCTATCAGGGGTTTATCGGCAGTAGCCAAACCATGCAGCAGGTTTACCGTACGATAGATTCAGCGGCGAGCAGTAAAGCGAGTATTTTTATCACAGGTGAAAGTGGTACTGGTAAAGAGGTATGTGCCGAGGCTATTCACGCAGCAAGTAAACGTGGTGACAAACCTTTTATTGCAATTAACTGTGCTGCAATTCCAAAAGATTTGATTGAGAGTGAACTGTTTGGTCACGTAAAAGGGGCCTTTACTGGCGCTGCGAATGATCGTCAAGGGGCAGCTGAGTTAGCGGATGGCGGCACACTTTTTCTAGATGAGCTTTGTGAGATGGACTTGGATTTACAAACCAAGTTGCTACGATTTATTCAAACGGGCACATTCCAAAAAGTGGGTTCCTCAAAAATGAAGAGCGTGGATGTGCGCTTTGTTTGTGCCACTAACCGTGATCCCTGGAAAGAGGTACAAGAAGGTCGATTCCGTGAAGATTTGTACTATCGTTTGTATGTCATTCCTTTGCATTTACCGCCTTTACGCGAACGAGGCGAAGATGTTATTGAAATTGCATACTCACTGCTAGGTTACATGTCACACGAAGAAGGAAAAAGCTTCATACGTTTTGCGCCTGATGTCATCGAGCGATTCAACAGCTATGAGTGGCCGGGTAACGTTCGTCAGTTACAAAACGTGCTACGCAATATCGTTGTTCTAAACAACGGTAAAGAGATTACGTTGGACATGTTACCGCCACCGTTGAATCAACCGCTTGACCGTCCGTCGTCTGTGGCTAAATTAATTGAGCCGAAAGCGATGACCGCATCTGAGATTATGCCATTATGGATGACGGAAAAAATGGCAATCGAGCAAGCGATTGAAGCATGTGATGGCAATATTCCTCGAGCGGCGGGATACCTTGATGTCAGTCCGTCGACGATTTACCGCAAGTTACAGGCATGGAACGGCAAGGAAGAGCGGCAAAAAGTATGAGTGTAAATGTATTAAATCAGCAAAAAATAGATGAACTGTCGATGGAAATTGGCAGTGACAACGTACCTGTACTGTTCGATATCTTCCTAGGAGAAATGGATACCTATATCGAGAACTTATCCCAACTGCAGGGGGCAGAGCGATTAGCTTACTCAAAAGAAATCAGCCACGCGTTGAAAAGTAGTGCTGCGAGCTTTGGGGCAGATCGCCTTTGTGAACTGGCGATGTCCATAGACAAAAAAGCGAAAGCCGGTGAGTTGAGTGCGGAGTCTGAGGAGTTAGAGGTTATGTTCGATCTTTTGCACGAAACTCGAGATGCTTATCGCTCTTGGCGACAGTAACTATTTATTCCTATTAACCATTTTTTCTTAGTAAACATCTGTTCTTACTGGATGCCTGAACTAAAACCCTTCGATGACAGAAGGGTTTTCATTATCAATAAACACCTTAAAAGAGGGCGCTAGCCAGGTAACGTGCTCTTAAATAGAAAGTTGTAGCTGATTTTCAATCGCTAGTTTGAGCTTGTTTCTATCGTGACGCCAGTCTCGGTTAGAGGAGGCGAGTGACTCCGTCACTACATTCCATTGACTTAAGACGTCTTGCTCGGTTTTCTCTGCTAGAACCACGTCTATTTTTCTTCCTTGACAGGCACGTTCACACCATTCTAATTTTTGAGCCATCGTCATTCGTCCCGCTGGGCCGTATTCTGGACTCAGGTTAGCAACAAAAATGACTTTTGCTTTTGTGTTTGCTGCAATCGCTTTGCCGAGTTCAGGCAGCAATAAAGGAGGCATGATACTAGTTAAAAAACTGCCAGGGCCAAGAATAATCGCGTCCGCTTCCGCCAAAGCTGTGATGGCTTCTTTGGTAGCAGGCACTTCTGGTGAAAGATCCAAACGTCGCAAGTCTGCTTTCATTTCGTCGACATTTGTTTCTCCCGTAACCCACTTCCCATCTACGGATAACGCGGAAAGATCCGAAGGGTGTTCGGACATAGGAAGGATGTTAACGTCGACTTTTAACATATTGCGAATCAGATTAATGGCATCTAAAGGTCTGACCGATAAGTTATCGAGTGCAGTAAGCATCAAATTACCAAGATTATGACCATCAAGTTCGCCAGTGCCTTTGAAGCGATATTCAAACATCATAGAACTGATCGAAGGCTCTGTAATGAGCTGATTAATACAGTTACGTGTGTCTCCCCAAGCGATTCCTCCTTGGCAGTGACGAATTCTTCCTGTTGAACCACCATTGTCAGTCGTGGCAACAATCCCAGTTGCATTGCTGCCAAAATCTCGTAATGCGGCCAGCATTCGACCTAAGCCATGACCACCGCCAACAGCGACCACTTTTTTATCTGTGTAGATATTCATTATGTTCTTCTAATAATCTAATAAAAAACGGCTACAATTTATCTTAAGGAGTGTCTTAAAGGTACTCACTTAGCGGTAAATTGTGTCTCTAGAGAGTTTTTTATCACTCAAGTCTGGATTCCATTACAAATATTAAGTATTTTACACCGCAAAGCTATCAGAGATTTCATATCTCTGGTTGCCATAACTCCGAGCTCACTATTGCTAAGTCCTTGGATAAGCGTTTTGAGCCAGTGGCATACTGTCACAAGGGCATGATTGGAAATGGCCATGCCTCCCGTGTTTGGAAAGGTGTTCCGTGGCGCAACAATTCGAAGACAAATTTCATCGTAAGTTTTATTACTTGCGTCTGTCTGTGACCGACGTATGTAATTTCAAATGTACCTATTGCCTTCCTGATGGCTATAAGCCTTCGGGCAATAAAAACTCGTCTTTTTTATCTCTCCCTGAAATCAAACGGGTCGTAAAAGCATTCGCTGATTGTGGCACGTCAAAAGTGCGCATCACTGGTGGTGAGCCTAGCTTACGCAAAGATTTTACCGACATTATCCATTCAGTAGCGGCGACGCCTGGCATTCAAAAAGTTGCAACGACAACCAATGGCTATCGCATGGCAAAACAAGTCGCAGATTGGCGTGAAGCGGGTTTAACCCACATTAATGTCAGTGTGGATAGCCTTGACCCGCGTATGTTTCATCAAATCACAGGTGAAAATAAGTTTACTGAAGTCATGAATGGTATCGAACGTGCGTTCGAGGTCGGTTATGAGCAAGTAAAAGTTAATGTGGTGTTGATGAAAGATCTGAACCATCACGAGCTGCCAGCGTTTCTTAACTGGATAAAAGATCGTCCAATCCAACTGCGTTTCATTGAGTTGATGCAAACGGGTGAGATGGATGAGCTATTTAATAAGCACCATGTATCCGGAGTGGCAATTCGTAACCAGCTAATTGCAAATGGTTGGTTGCTGAAAGTGCGCTCGCATAATGATGGTCCTGCGCAAGTATTTGTTCATCCTGATTACAAGGGTGAAATAGGTCTTATCATGCCTTATGAAAAAGACTTTTGTGAAAGCTGCAACCGACTGCGCGTTTCGGCGATGGGTAAGCTGCACCTATGTCTGTTTGGAGACCACGGTGTAGAATTGCGTGATCTTTTGGAACGTGATGAGCAAGAGAGTGAGCTTATTGAACGTATCCAGGCGCAGTTACAAACCAAGTCGGTAAGCCATTTCTTGCATGATGGCAATACTGGTATGACGCCACACCTCGCGTCTATCGGCGGCTAACTTCATTCAATTTTTAGAGCGAGTTCACTGATAAGCTGGCTCTAACTTTTTCCGAATCGATACCAAGCGTATCAAAGCTAATTAAGAGAATAGGTGAACAAATGGGTCACGCTGAAAGCAAATTCCAACCTGCAAATATTGCCGTTCTAACGGTATCTGACACTCGTACTGAAGAAAACGATACCTCTGGTCGTTACCTTGCTGAACATGCTCAAGAAGCGGGTCACAACGTAGTAGACAAGCAAATTGTTATTGATGACATGTACAAGATCCGCGCGATTGTTTCTCAATGGATTGCTGATGAAAGCGTACAAGCGATCATGATTACTGGCGGTACAGGTTTCACCTCACGTGATAGCACGCCAGAAGCACTTAAGCCTCTATTTGATAAAGAAGTTGAAGGTTTTGGTGAGTTGTTCCGTATGGTGTCGTACGAAGAGATCGGTACGTCTACGATTCAGTCTCGTGCGATTGCTGGTTTTGCTAACCACACCGTGATCTTCGCAATGCCAGGTTCAACTGGTGCGTGCCGCACAGGCTGGACAAAAATTATTAAACAGCAGTTGGATGCAAGTCATCGCCCTTGTAACTTCATGCCACACCTATCTGTATAACCTTTCCTAAAAGCGAAGGAAAAACAATGACCCAATTTACACATATCAATGCTTCTGGCGAAGCAAACATGGTTGACGTGTCAGCAAAAACGGAGACGGTTCGTGAAGCTCGTGCTGAAGCATTTGTTCACATGGCCCCAGAAACACTTCAACTGATTGTCTCTGGCCAGCACCATAAAGGTGATGTATTTGCGACGGCTCGTATTGCTGGTATTCAAGCTGCGAAGAAAACCTGGGATTTGATTCCACTTTGTCATCCGCTACTACTCTCTAAAGTTGAAGTTCAACTGGAAGCTATCGAAACAGAAAACAAAGTTCGCATCGAATCAGTATGTAAACTTGCGGGTAAAACTGGTGTGGAAATGGAAGCGCTCACGGCAGCTTCCGTTGCTGCTCTAACGATTTACGATATGTGTAAAGCAGTACAAAAAGACATGGTCATTGGTCAAGTTCGTCTACTAGAGAAAACGGGTGGTAAATCTGGTCACTTTAAGGTGGAATCATGATTAAAGTACTTTTCTTTGCTCAAACTCGCGAGCTGATTGGCATCGACAGTGTCGAGTTAGACGGGCCGTTTGAAACGGTTGAATCAATTCGTGCACATCTAGTGGAAGAAGGCACTAAGAAAGATGGCAAGTGGGATTTAGCGCTCGAGCCAGGAAAGCTACTTGCTGCAGTGAACCAATCCATCGTCCCTTTGGATACACAAGTAAAAGCAGGTGACGAAGTTGCGTTTTTCCCGCCGGTAACTGGGGGTTAAGATGGATTCTCGTGTATCTGTGCAAATTGAAGACTTTTCGGTTGAGCAAGAATATCAACGTTTATCTGAAGGGACGGCTGCCGGCGCTGTCGTTACATTCGTTGGTAAAGTTCGAGATATGAACCTTGGGGATAATGTCATTGGTTTACATCTAGAGCACTATCCGGGGATGACAGAGAAGAGCTTGAGCGACATTTGTGATCAAGCTGAGTCTCGCTGGCCACTATTAGGTGTACGCGTGATTCATCGCGTCGGAGACATGGATAGCGGTGATCAAATTGTATTTGTGGGCGTTTCCAGTGCGCACCGCGGCGCGGCATTTGATGCGTGCGAGTTCATCATGGATTATCTGAAAACCCAAGCTCCATTTTGGAAAAAAGAGCGTACGACGAATGAAGATCGTTGGGTTGAGTCGCGCGACACCGATCATCAAGCTGCACAGCGTTGGGAAAAATAGAACTAACCCGCATTCTAGTGAAAAAAGCTAAGTGCTAATGGTACTTAGCTTTTTTTGTATTTATCTTCATTGTATTGCTCACTTTGTTTCAATATTTCCTATCTTTTGTCTGGTGATATTCTTCACAATAAAAGTTTTTTGCCCAATATATAAACAATTATTTGTTAGACTTGATTTGTCATAAATGTTAAATGATGTGTAAATATCTAGCATAAGATGCTAGTAAATGGTTTAAACTCAGATTAATCGAAAGTTTCGCCTGTTAAATGTCGCTTCTGGTCTTTATTTGGCTGGTGAATGCTTTGGGGTTAGAGTTTACTGCTAGATATGTGTGGTTTAGTCAGCATTATTGGTTTTTTTGCTACATTTTTATGGCAAATTACTTCAATGATTGCTAATGTGTGCCGCAGTCTTTGTAAGGTTTTAGACTTTTGTGCTCAGAAAGTGCACTAAAAAAATCTAAAACTCTGACCGTTCCAGGCCCTTACAAAGAAGTCATGGATGCTAACGAAAAAATTTGGAGTTTTACGCATGTATAAGAATAAAATCACGCGCGCTTTATTTATTGGTGCTGGTCTTTCTCTCGCTCTAGCTGGTTGTGGTGAAAAGCCTGCGGAGAAACAAGCTGCTGAGCCTGCTCCGGCTCCAGCCCCTGAAGCTAAATCTGATTCTAAAGAGCCAAAACTTGCTGCTGTTCAAGAATTGGTGCGTGGTAACGGTACAGAAGTTGCGACAATAGACCCTCATAAATCTCAAGGTGTTCCAGAATCCCACGTGATTCGCGATCTTCTTGAAGGCCTTGTAAACCAAGATGCGGACGGTAACACTATCCCTGGTGTTGCAGAATCTTGGGAAACTGAAGACAACAAAACATACACTTTCCACTTACGTGAAGACGCAAAATGGTCAAACGGTGATCCTGTCACTGCAGGTGATTTCGTTTACAGCTTCCAACGCGCAGTCGATCCAGCAACCGCCTCTCCATATGCTTGGTACATGGAATACACCAAGATGAAGAACGCAAAAGACATTGTTGCGGGTAAAAAAGATAAGAGCGAGTTAGGTGTTAAAGCGGTTGACGATCACACGTTAGTGGTTGAGTTAGATACTGCAGTACCATATTTTGTAATGATGATGGGCCACACGACAGTGAAACCTGTTCATCAAGCAACTGTTGAAAAGTTCGGCGATCAATGGACGAAGCCAGAGAACTTTGTAGGTAACGGTGCTTATGTTGTTGACAACTGGGTTGTAAACGAGCGTTTGGTTCTAAAACGTAACGAACAGTACTGGGACAACGAAAACACGACGCTTGACCAGGTTACTTTCCTACCAATCGAGAACCAAGTAGCGGAAATGAACCGCTTCCTAGCGGGTGAAATCGACTTCACGAACGAGCTGCCTACAGAGCACTTCAAGCGTCTGAAGAAAGAGCACCCACAAGAAGTGTCGGTAACCGGTAACTTATGTACTTACTACTACATCTTCAATACGAAGAAAAAGCCGTTTGATGATGTTCGTGTGCGTAAAGCGATTTCTTATGCGATTGACCGTAACATTGTGACCGATGCGATTTTAGGTCAAGGTCAAAAGCCAGCTTACTTCCTAACACCTGAAATTACGGCAGGTTTCAACCCAGAAATTCCTGCATACGGCAAAATGACGCAAGAAGAGCGTAACGCAGAAGCTGCGCGTCTATTGGAAGAAGCGGGTTACGGCGCAGACAACCCTCTTGAATTTAACCTTCTATACAATACATCAGAGAACCACAAGAAACTTGCGGTTGCACTGGGTTCAATGTGGAAGAAGACACTTGGTCTAGACGTTACGCTAGAAAACCAAGAGTGGAAAACTTACCTATCTACCAAAGATTCTGGCAACTTTGAGGTTGCTCGTGCAGGTTGGTGTGGCGACTACAACGAAGCTTCATCTTTCCTAACGCTGATGATGAGTAATAACACTACTGGTGGTATTCACTACGACAGCAAAGAGTACGATGCGATCATGAACAAAGCATTTGCTTCAACTTCTGACGAAGAGCGCCAAGCACTTTACCTAGAAGCAGAGAAGTTGATGGCAAAAGATATGCCAATCGCACCTATCTACCAGTACGTGAAATCACGTCTACTATCACCGAAAGTTGGTGGCTTCCCAGTAAATAACGCGGAAGACAAGATTTACTCTAAAGATCTCTACATCACAGAGTAATTCGTAACTCGATAGAACTATAAAAATGAGGCCCTACATGTGAGAAATTGCATGTAGCGCCTATCTTTAGTCCAAAAGAATTGGACGACTTCTTTAATTTAACTGTCACAGACTGAAAGAGTGAGTTTATGCTTAAATTCATCGCAAAAAGGATATTTGAGGCGATCCCAACAATGTTGGTTTTGATCACCGTATCTTTCTTTCTTATGCGCTTTGCACCGGGAAACCCTTTCTCGACAGAGCGTCCATTGCCACCCGAAGTAATGGCAAATATCGAAGCTAAATATGGCTTGGATAAACCTGTATTTGAACAATACACCACGTATTTGACCAATGTTATCCAAGGCGATTTCGGACCGTCATTTAAATACCTTGATTACTCAGTAAACGAGCTGATCGCGGTTGCCTTACCTGTTTCGGCTAAAGTGGGCTTCATCGCCTTTATCTTTACTTTGATAATGGGGGTTACCGTCGGTACCATTGCTGCGCTCAAGCAAAATACTTGGATTGATTACACCATTATGTCGACTGCGATGCTTGGTGTCGTAATGCCATCCTTCGTATTAGCGCCTGCGCTTATCTACATATTCTCGCTTCACTGGAATATCTTCCCTGCGGGCGGTTGGCAAGATGGTAGCTGGCAGTATTTAGTGCTTCCTGTTATTGGTATGTCGCTACTGTATGTTGCTACCTTTGCTCGTATTACGCGTGGTTCGATGATCGAAACCCTAAACAGTAACTTTATTCGTACGGCACGTGCTAAAGGTCTAAGTTACCGTTATATCATTATCAAACACGCTCTTAAGCCGGCACTTCTCCCTGTTGTTTCTTACATGGGTCCAGCTTTCGTAGGTATCATCACCGGTTCCGTTGTTATCGAAACCATTTTTGGTCTGCCTGGTATTGGTAAACTATTCGTTAACGCTGCGTTTAACCGTGACTACTCGCTAGTAATGGGGGTAACCATTCTGATTGGTTTCCTATTCATTCTATTCAACGCGATTGTAGATATTTTACTTGCAATGATTGACCCGAAAATTCGCTACTAACAGGGACGTTTGGTTATGTTAACGAAAAAAGAAAACCTAGAAGCGATTGAGAAATTCTCCGAAAACTTGGAGATTGAAGGTCGCAGTCTTTGGCAAGATGCTCGTATCCGTTTCATGCGCAACAAAGCGGCGATGGTGAGCTTATTCCTTCTTGTTCTAATGACGTTGGCCGTTATTATCCTGCCAATGATCGCACCGTACACATTTGATGATACTGACTGGTACGCGATGCACGTTGCACCGAATGCTGACCATTGGTTTGGTACTGACAGCTTAGGCCGTGATTTATACGTGCGTACGCTAATTGGAGGTCGTATTTCGTTGATGGTAGGTGTTATGGGTGCATTTGTAGCGGTACTGATTGGTACGCTCTACGGCGCAGCATCTGGTTTCATCGGCGGTAAAGTTGACCGCGTAATGATGCGTATTCTAGAAATTTTATACGCGGTACCGTTTATGTTCCTGGTGATTGTACTGGTAACATTCTTCGGTCGTAACATCATGCTGATCTTCGTTGCGATTGGTGCTATCGCATGGCTAGATATGGCGCGTATCGTACGTGGTCAGACTCTTAGTCTACGTAGCAAGGAGTTTATCGAAGCGGCACATGTGTGTGGTGTAAGCAACTGGAAAATCATTACTCGTCATATCGTACCTAACGTACTGGGTATTGTAGCGGTATACTCTACGCTGCTTATCCCAAGTATGATTCTAACGGAATCATTCCTATCATTCCTTGGTCTTGGTGTTCAGGAACCAATGACAAGTTGGGGCGCTCTTCTACAAGAAGGTGCACAGACAATGGAAGTAGCAATCTGGCAGCTGGCATTCCCAGCAGTGTTCATGGTTGTGACGCTATTCTGCTTCAACTACGTTGGTGACGGCCTGCGCGATGCGCTGGATCCAAAAGACAGATAATTAAAAGATAAGATTAAGGAAGCAATGATGAGCTTATTAGATGTCAAAGATCTGCGCGTCGAATTCACCACGCAAGATGGTATCGTAACCGCAGTAAACGATTTGAACTTCTCTCTCAACCAAGGCGAAACCTTAGGTATCGTTGGAGAGTCGGGATCAGGTAAATCTCAAACCGTATTCGCAATCATGGGCCTTTTGGCTAAGAACGGTATTATTTCTGGTAGCGCAAAGTTTGAAGGCAAAGAAATCCTAAACTTACCAGAAAAAGAACTGAACAAAGTGCGTGCGGAACAGATCGCAATGATCTTCCAAGACCCAATGACATCACTGAACCCTTACATGAAAGTGAGTGATCAGTTGATGGAAGTGCTTATGCTGCACAAAGGCATGGGCAAAGCGGAAGCATTTGAAGAATCAGTACGCATGCTGGAAGCGGTAAAAATCCCTGAAGCGCGTAAGCGTATCACGATGTACCCGCATGAGTTTTCAGGCGGTATGCGTCAGCGTGTAATGATCGCGATGGCGTTGTTATGTCGTCCTAAACTGCTTATTGCCGATGAGCCAACAACAGCACTTGATGTGACGGTACAAGCACAGATCATGGACTTGTTGAATGAGCTGAAATCTGAGTTCAACACAGCGATCATCATGATCACGCACGACCTTGGTGTGGTTGCAGGTTCGTGTGACAAGGTGCTGGTGATGTATGCAGGCCGTACTATGGAGTACGGTAACGTAAACGAAATTTTCTACAATCCAAGCCATCCTTATGCGGAGGGGCTGCTGAAGGCGATTCCTCGCCTCGATACTGAGGGTGAAATTCTGCCGACCATTCCTGGTAATCCACCAAACTTGCTTCGTCTACCGCCGGGCTGCCCTTATCAAGAGCGCTGTCACCGTGTGATGGATCGTTGTAAGCGCGAGGCGCCAATTCTGACACCATTTGGTGATGGTCGTCAGCGTGCATGTTTTTCTGAATGGGAGGCTTGGAACAAATGAACGCAGTAGACAAAAAACTAATTCTGAACATTTCTGAGCTGAAAGTTCACTTCAGCATTGCCTCAAAGTCGGCATGGCCGTGGTCAAAGCCTTCGAGCCTGAAAGCGGTAGATGGCGTGAATGTTCGACTATACGAAGGGGAAACGCTTGGTGTAGTAGGTGAATCAGGTTGTGGTAAATCGACGTTTGCTCGTGCCATCATTGGTCTGGTTGAAGCTACTGACGGCCAAGTAGTGTGGTTGGGTCAAGACCTTACTAAAATGAAAAGCGTTCAGCGCCGTGAGACGCGTAAAGAAATTCAGATGATTTTCCAAGACCCATTGGCATCGCTGAATCCGCGTATGACTGTTGGTGATATCATTGCTGAACCTCTTGAGACATTCTATCCAGAACTGTCTAAGCAGGAAGTGAAAGATCGCGTTAAAGAGATGATGGCGAAAGTTGGCCTATTACCTAACGTGATTAACCGTTACCCACACGAGTTCTCGGGTGGTCAGTGTCAGCGTATCGGGATAGCGCGTGCGCTTATCCTTAAGCCTAAGATGATCATTTGTGACGAGCCAGTATCGGCGCTTGATGTATCTATTCAAGCTCAGGTGGTTAACCTACTTAAAGAGATTCAAAAAGAGTTAGGGCTTTCTCTGGTATTCATTGCGCATGACTTGTCTGTCGTTAAACACATTTCAGATCGCGTTTTAGTTATGTATTTAGGTAATGCCGTGGAACTTGGCGAGGCCGAGGCTCTGTTTGCTGATCCTAAGCACCCATATACGCGTGCGCTGATGTCTGCGGTTCCGATCCCGGACCCGGATATTGAGCGCAATAAGAAAATCCAAATGCTAGAGGGTGATCTTCCTTCACCTATCAACCCACCGTCGGGTTGTGTATTCCGCACTCGTTGCCCACAAGCAACCGAAGAGTGTGCGAAGACAAAGCCAACCATTTTAGGTAATGACGTTCACGCGGTATCTTGTTTACACGTTAGTGTATAAATTCAGCCTGTGACGGGCTTAAGCGCGACACCTTCATCGGGTCGCGCTTTTTTTTATGTGTCTGATTTATACATTCGAATTTCTTGAACATGATGTCCTAAGTTCGATGATTCTCTGTTTGATAGGAAACGCTAATATAGACACAAACAGAACGAGAGGAGAGCAATCATGGGTAAGTTGGTTGAAGGTGTTTGGCAAGATGTCTGGTATGACACAAAATCAAATGGTGGCAAATTTGTGCGCGAAGATGCCGGATTCCGTAACTGGGTTAAAAACGACCCTGATGCGGAGTTTACACCAGAGTCCGGTCGATACCATTTGTATGTCTCTCTTGCTTGTCCGTGGGCACATCGAACCCTCATTTTCCGCAAGCTGAAAGGTTTAGAACCACATATTGATGTCACGGTCGTTTGCCCTGATATGCTCAGCCAAGGTTGGCAAATGGGGCTTCCTGAGCCATTGTTTGGTCACACGCGCATGTATCAAATTTACACGCAGGCCAAACCCGATTACACGGGCCGCGTAACCGTGCCTGTACTTTGGGATAAAAAGACCAATACTATTGTGTCAAACGAGTCGTCAGAGATCATTCGCATGTTCAATTCGGAATTCAATGCGTTAACAGGGAATCACGACGACTACTATCCAGATCATCTAAAACACGTTATTGATGAGTGGAACGATTTTGTTTATCCGAATGTCAACAACGGAGTGTATCGTTGTGGCTTCGCGACTACACAAGAGGCGTATGAAGAAGCGTTTGATTCTTTGTTTAATGCGTTAGATAAAATCGATGCTCACTTAGCGACGCATCGTTACTTAGCAGGGAACACAATTACTGAGGCTGATTGGCGTTTGTTTACGACTCTTATTCGTTTTGATGCGGTGTATGTGGGGCATTTCAAGTGTAACAAGCAGCGCATCGCAGACTACGAAAATATACAAGGCTACTTAAAAGAGTTGTATCAAGTTGAAGGCGTTGAAGACACGACGGATTTCTATCACATTAAACGCCACTACTACTTCAGCCACACTGGGATTAATCCGACGCAAGTTGTACCAAAAGGGCCTGATTTAGACCTAAATACTCCTCATGGAAGAGAAAGGATTGGCTAGTTTGCTGCTTCCATCGCAAATGAAAAAGTACTTAACGGTTAGCAATGCCGTTAAGTACTTTTGTGTCATCTAAATACCGGGAGTAGGAAGTTTACTTTTTCATTCATCGCCACCTTACTTAGCGCGTACGATGTCCATCACTAGCTTTCCGTCCACTTTTACAGGACCGTCCTCTTTAGCGCCGAGCGTATACTCAAACACACCAGTCTTCATGCCACCTTTCTCTCCGTGGACCATTAACATCAGCATATCGCCTGATTCTACTGGTTCCATCAAAATTGCATTTACGTTTTCATTCTTTCCCATTTTTAACGGAGCGTAGCCGATAACAGGACCAGGCTTCATTGATTCGTCTGTTCGGTGGACAACCATCCACCCATTGTCATCAGCATGAGCCATTTCAGCGGTCACCGTTCCTCCGGACATATCTTGATCGACGCCTTTAATACTCGGGGCGGAAAAGCTGAATGAAGAAAAACTAATCAGAAACGCAGCTAAACCAAACTTTATCAGTGATGTATTGATGAAATCCTTCATATATATTCCTTAGCAGTCAATGAGTTTGTGCATTGCAGTAGCTTTTACGTATTTCCTAGCAAAAAAGTTTAGCTAAAACGTAAATAATGTCGATAAATTGAACAGGGACCGTGCTGCTTTGGAGCCAATGCATTTTGGGGAGTGGGTCAATCGGTGTAAGAACAAGCACGAGCAATGTCGATTAGGTATGGAGGGCGATAGGGAGAAAAGCTTTGTGCACCAGTAATTATAGGTTGTGCAGTGATTGGTATAAAAAATAAATAAGTGTTCTGGCCAGCAATAGAAAAAGCCCTCGACGAATCGAGGGCTTTGTATCTATATCCAACTAGATGTAAGAAGCTATTATTTAGCTTCTTGGTCTGCTTGGATAGCTGTTAGAGCGATGGTGTACACGATGTCGTCTACTAGCGCGCCACGAGACAAGTCGTTTACAGGCTTACGCATACCTTGCAGCATTGGACCGATAGATACTAGGTCAGCTGAACGTTGTACCGCTTTGTAAGTTGTGTTACCCGTGTTTAGGTCTGGGAATACAAATACTGTCGCTTTACCTGCAACTGGAGAGTTTGGTGCTTTAGAAGCAGCAACGTTTTCCATAATAGCAGCGTCGTACTGTAGAGGACCGTCAATGATAAGATCAGGACGTTTCTCTTGAGCCAGTTTTGTTGCTTCACGTACTTTATCAACGTCTGCACCCTTACCAGATTCACCAGTAGAGTAAGAGATCATTGCAACGCGTGGTTCGATACCGAATGCTGCTGCAGAGTCGGCAGATTGGATAGCGATTTCAGCAAGCTGTTCAGCAGTTGGATCTGGGTTGATTGCACAGTCACCGTAAACCAGTACTTGATCAGGCAGAAGCATGAAGAATACTGAAGATACGATAGACGCATTTGGTGCCGTCTTGATGATTTGGAACGGAGGAACGATAGTGTTCGCCGTAGTGTGAACAGCACCAGAAACTAGGCCGTCAACTTCGTCGTTCTCAAGCATCATTGTGCCTAGGAATACTGAATCTTGTAGCTTCTCACGAGCCACAACTTCAGTCATGCCTTTCGCACCGCGCAACTCAACTAGGCGAGCAACGTAGTTTTCACGAACAGCATCTGCATCGATGATGGTTACACCAGTACCTAGCTCAACGCCTTGTTGAGCCGCTACGCGACGGATTTCATCTGGGTTACCTAGAAGTACACAGTCTGCAATGCCGCGTTCAGCACAGATTGCCGCTGCTTTAACTGTGCGTGGTTCGTCACCTTCTGGAAGAACGATACGCTTACCTGCTTTACGAGCAAGTTCAGTTAGCTGGTAACGGAACGCTGGTGGGCTTAGACGACGAGACTTCTGAGTGCCTTCAGTCATAGACTCGATCCAGTTACCGTCGATGTGGCCAGCAACGTGTTCGTTGATGAACTCGATACGCTCTTTATCGTCTGCAGGTACTTCGATGCTGAAGCTCTGTAGGTTTAGAGACGTTTGCCAAGTGTTACCTTGTGCTTTGAAGATAGGTAGACCAGTGTCGAATGCTGGTTTACATAGGCCTTCGATTTCGCTAGGGATATCGTAACCGCCAGTTAGCAGTACTGCACCAATATCCACACCGTTCATTGCAGCAAGAGAAGCAGCAACGATAACATCAGGACGGTCTGCAGAAGTAACAAGTAGAGAACCCGGTTTGAAGTGCTCAATCATGTTTGGCAGAGAACGTGCACAGAAAGTGATGCTCTTGATGCGACGAGTGTTGATGTCACCTTCGTTGATGATATCTGCTTTCAGGTGTTTAGCCATGTCGATTGCACGAGTCGCAATCAGATCAATGCTCCATGGCACACAACCTAGTACACGAATTGGAGAAGTGTTGAAAATTTCCATCACTTTCAATTCGTTTTGTTTCGCGCTGTCTGCATCGTCAAAGATTTCAGATAGGTCAGGGCGAGTACGGCCAGCTTCGTCAACAGGAGCGTTTAGCTTGTTGATGATAACACCAGAGATGTTTTTGTTTTTAGTGCCGCCGAAGTTAGAACATGCTACTTCGATACGCTCTTTCAGTTGCGCAGGGTTATCTGTACCTGGAGTCGCAACTAGCACGATTTCTGCACCAAGTGTTGCCGCGATTTCCGCGTTTACTTGGTTTGCAAATGGGTGCTTACGAGTAGGTACAAGACCTTCGATTAGCGTAACGTCTGCGTCTTTGTTGATTTGGTTGTAACGTTCAACAACGGTTTCTAGCAGCTCGTCCATGTTGTCGTTACCGATTAGGCTTTCAGCAACAGACATCGCCATTGGTTCACCGATCTTCATATCGCTGTTACGACCAACGATAGTTGAAGTCAGATCTGGCTGATCACCACCTGAACGTGGCTGACAGATTGGCTTGTAGAAAGAAACTTTAACGCCTTTACGCTCCATAGCGCGAAGAACACCCATGCTAACGCTTGTTAGGCCAACGCCTGCGCTAGTAGGGATAAGCATAATAGTACGAGACATTCGTAGAGTACCTTTAGCTATTTGGGGGATAAAAGCTCAACTCTTATTCCATGAAGCTCGAAGAATAGGAGTTGAGCCCCTAAGAAATTCGTTTGAATGAAAATCTGGCTAGCCGAGTGGCTAGCCAGGAATTCAATTAAAGACCTGTCAGGCGAGCAGTGTCTTCAGCGATGACTAGCTCTTCGTTAGTAGAGATAACCATTGCAGGGATACGGCTGTTTTCAGTCGTGATAACGCCTTCGCCGCCGAAGCGAGCTTTAAGGTTAGCTTCGCTATCTACTTCGATACCGAAGATGCCAAGACGGTTTAGAACCATTTCACGGATAGGGCCAGAGTTCTCGCCGATACCGCCAGTGAAAGTGATTGCGTCTAGACGGCCTTCCATTGAAGCAGTGTAGCCAGCAACGTATTTAGCTAGACGGTGGCAGAACACGTCCATTGCGCGTGTTGCTTCTTCTTTTTGACCGTAGTTGTCTTCAACGAAACGACAGTCAGAAGTCACTTCAGTTAGACCTTGAAGACCAGACTCTTTAGTTAGCATCGTGTTGATTTGATCAACAGAGTAACCTAGAGCGTCGTGTAGGTGGAAGACGATAGCAGGGTCGATGTCGCCACAGCGAGTACCCATTACCAGACCTTCAAGTGGAGTAAGACCCATAGAAGTGTCTACAGATTGACCGTTCTTGATCGCACATACAGATGCGCCGTTACCTAGGTGACAGTTGATGATGTTTACTTCTTCAACTGGTTTGTTTAGTAGGCCTGCAACTTCACGAGTGATGAACAAGTGAGAAGTACCGTGCATGCCGTAACGACGGATACCGTGTTCTTTGTATAGGTTGTATGGAAGAGCGTATAGGTAAGACTCTTCAGGCATAGTTTGGTGGAACGCAGTGTCAAATACAGCAACGTTTTTCAGCTCTGGGAAGTTTTTCTTAGCCGCTTCGATACCGATGATGTGAGCAGGGTTATGAAGAGGTGCAAATGTTGCAGCGTCTTGAATACCTTTTAGAACTTCATCAGTAATTAGTGCAGATTGAGTGAACTGCTCGCCGCCGTGAACGATACGGTGACCGATTGCGCCTAGGTTAGCTTTAAGCTCTGGCTTAGAAGCAAGAATAGTTTCTACCATAAACGCTAGTGCTTCTTCGTGAGCTGCACCATTGCCTAGTTGAGCTTCGTGCTTGCCATCAAGTTTCCACTTGATGCGAGCTTCAGGAAGGTGAAGACACTCAGCAAGACCTGACAAGTGCTCGTCGCCGTTCTCGGCATCAACAACGGCAAATTTAAGAGAAGAACTACCGCAGTTTAAAACTAAAACTAGCTTAGACATGTATGACTACCTGTTATTCGTCTGATAAAAAATCAGTTAAAGAATGAAAAATTAATCACAAGAATAGCCGATACCCAGAAGGCTGCGTACTAATCCTGGTCAAAAATTGTTCTAATTCCATATAAAGAAATAGTGATGAACCCTTCCATCACTATGATGCGATCCGTGCAGATAGATATCTCGGAGTTGCTTAAATTGTAAATAACAGCAACAATGAGATTGAGGGTCTGCAAAGGATAGCGATAATAAGCAATGATAACAAAAAAAATTTGAAAGAATATTAACTTTCATCAATTTTTTGTACCTTCAGTTGAAATGTTCAACTATTTTTTAGTGAGAGAACGGTATGAGTAATAAAGTCGGATTGATCCATAGCCTGAAAGATGGCCAGAATTACATGGAGATCTGGCCGGTTCGTAAAGAGCTAAGCGCCATATTTCCGGAACAGCGTATCATTAAGGCGACTCGCTTTGGCATTAAAGTCATGCCAGCTGTTGCTGCGATCAGCGTACTCACTCAAATGGCATTCAACAATTACCACGCTTTACCTCAATCCATTGTTGTCGCCTTGTTTGCGATTAGCTTGCCACTTCAAGGCATTTGGTGGCTTGGGGCTCGATCCAACACGAAATTGCCGCCTTCTTTGGCCTCTTGGTATCGGGAGTTGCATCAAAAAATTGTGGAAACAGGTTTTGCATTAGAGCCTGTCAAAGCTCGCCCTCGTTACAAAGAGCTTGCGATAATACTGAACCGAGCGTTTCGCCAGCTCGATAAATCGTCATTAGAGCGTTGGTTCTAATTTAAATTGTTTGAAATGGAGTGTGCACTGGCCGCTCCATTTTTGATCCTGCCTCTATTACCTACTTTGACGGTCGTTGATGAAGCGAGCGAAGCTTTGTTTACCAAAGATTCTTTCCGGATGAAGAAGTCCCCCCGATCACAAATGTTACTTTAGTGTTAAATCTTTCTTTTCTTTACTAAGACTTAGTAGTAATAATAAAAACAAGATGCGCAAGAAGTGCACAGTTATATGAACACAACAATACCGCCTTCAAACATTTGAATTCACGAGTCGATACACATATTGAAAGCTCGTGAAACAAGGACGAAGTCACATCAAGGAGTTATGATGAAAACGAAACGTTTATTAGCCACTGCCGTTCTATCAGCTACTGCTATTTTCTCTTCTACCAATGTACTGGCCGCCACTGCAACTGTCGCAGTTTCACAGATTGTCGAACACCCGGCGTTAGACGCGACGCGCCAAGGGTTACTTGATGGTTTGAAAGCGAAAGGCTACGAAGAAGGCAAAAATCTAGAATTTGATTATAAGACCGCACAGGGTAATCCAGCGATTGCGGTGCAAATTGCCCGTCAGTACGTCGGTGAAAATCCTGATGTGTTAGTTGGCATCGCGACACCTTCGGCACAAGCCTTGGTGTCGGCTACTCGCTCTATTCCTGTTGTCTTTACTGCGGTAACAGATCCGGTTGGTGCGAAATTGGTTAAGTCGATGGAACAACCAGGCAAAAACGTAACTGGCCTGTCTGATCTTTCACCCGTTGCTCAGCATGTCGATCTCATCCAAGAAATTCTTCCTCAGGTGAAAAGCATCGGGGTTGTATTTAATCCCGGTGAAGCTAATGCCGTGACTTTAGTTGAATTACTAAAAGAAAGCGCAAAAGCAAAAGGCATACAAGTGGTTGAAGCGACCGCACTAAAAAGTGCTGATGTTCAGTCTGCGACTCAAGCGATTGCAGCGAAATCAGACATTCTTTACGCCCCAACAGACAATACAGTTGCAAGTGCGATTGAAGGAATGATTGTGGCAGCGAATCAAGCGAAGAAACCTGTATTTGGTGGCGCGACGTCGTATGTCGAAAAAGGTGCAATTGCAGGCTTAGGTTTTGACTACTACCAGGTTGGTGTACAAACCGCGGATTACGTGGCGGCGATTCTTGATGGTCAAGAACCAGGCAAGCTGGATGTAAAAGTCGCGACGGGCTCTGACCTTGTAATTAATGAAAGCGCAGCATCTAAGCTCGGTATCAAGCTGCCAAATTCTGTGGTTGAACGTGCGACAAGCATGCAATAAGTAACGCTTTTTGGGGGTTAAGCCTGTCACGTTGGTTGGTAGACGCTTGCCCCAAAATTGATACTCGCCGGATTTCTCGTGTAGAGCATTCTGCTAGAGAAGAAGGGGAGTATACGTTAGAAGTCTTAAGTTCAGGTTGGTATTAGCCAGCCTGAGCATGCAGAAAGGAGCAGTTATGTCTGCATTTGCTTTTTTTGGTGCACTCGAAATTGGCTTGATTTATGGCCTAGTCGCTCTGGGTGTGTATCTTACGTTCCGTGTTCTCGATTTCCCCGATTTGAGTGTGGATGGTAGCTTTCCAATGGGAGCGGCGGTGGCTGCAACGGCGATTGTCGCAGGTATTAATCCTTGGCTTGCGACAATAATGGCGATGATAGCTGGTAGTATGACGGGGTGGGTAACCGCTTTTCTGGCTGTTCGGTGTGGTATTTTACACCTGTTAGCTTCCATTCTTACCATGATCGCTGCATTTTCAATTAATATTCGTATTATGGGCAAACCTAATATGGCGTTGCTTGGAGAGGATACGATTCTCACTCCGTTTGAAGCATTGGGCGATGCGATGTTTATTCGCCCTCTGGTTGTTGGGGTCTTAGTTCTTCTGTCCGCTTTCTTTGTCATTCGCCTGCTGAACAGCGACTTTGGTCTTGGTTTACGAGCCACGGGTGTGAATGCGCGTATGGTTTCTGCGCAAGGGGCGAGCACTGGCTTTTATACCTACTTTGGCTTGGCTTTATCCAACGGGTTTGTGGGATTCGCAGGCGCGTTGTTTGCACAAACGAACAGCTTTGCGGATGTGACCTCTGGCGTGGGCACCATTGTCGTTGGTTTGGCAGCTGTGATTTTGGGGCAGACCCTTATTCCCGGGCGCAAGATTTGGGTTGCGGTATTTGCGGTCATCATCGGTTCGGTACTTTATCGCCTTGCAGTGGCTTTCGCTTTGAGCTCTGGCATGTTTGGTTTACAAGCTTCAGACCTCAACCTGGTTACCGCAGTATTGGTGGCTGTGGCGCTTATTGCTCCAAAGCTAAAACAGAGCATAAGAGCGAAACAACGCGTTACTGATGCTAAACAAGCGGCATCAAAAAATGGTTCTGGGGAGGCATTATGATCGAACTAAATAATATTCAGGTCACGTTCAACCCTGGGACGATTTTGGAAAATCGTGCATTGAAAGGCGTCTCTTTAGAGGTTCCAGAGCATCAATTTCTTACCGTGATTGGTTCTAATGGCGCAGGAAAATCGACGTTGCTTGGTGCGGTGACAGGTGAGACGCCGATGATAGGTGGTCAGGTTATCATTGACGGCAAAGACGTCACCAAGCAGACGGTAGCCCAACGTGCGACGCAATGTGCCCGAGTGTTTCAAGATCCATTGGCCGGGACTTGTGGCGAACTGACGATAGAAGAGAACATGGCTCTAGCGCACATGCGTGGTAAAAAACGCAGCTGGGGGTTGGCGCTCTCTACTAAACGTCGCAAGCTGTTCCAAGAGCGAATTAGCATCCTCGGTCTTGGTTTAGAAGACCGCTTGGGCGATAGCATTGGGTTGCTGTCTGGTGGGCAACGACAAGCCGTTAGCCTTGTGATGGCGACGTTATCGGAGAGTAAGCTGTTATTGCTTGATGAACACACGGCTGCGCTTGATCCTCGTATGGCGGCGTTTGTTATCGACTTAACTAAACGTATTGTCGATGAGTTCGATTTAACCGTGATGATGGTGACGCATTCGATGAAAGACGCATTAGCATGTGGCGATAGGACCGTAATGCTTCACCAAGGTGAAATTGTGCTTGATGTGGCTGGAGAGCAGCGCGCTAACATGCAAGTACCAGACTTGTTGGATATGTTCTCTAAAGTGCGTGGTGAAGAGCTTGCAGATGACAGTCTCTTGTTGAACTAAGCGGTATCCGACAAGTCACTACGCCTACTAAGTGTGATCCTCCTTGGGAAAATTGGCTGATATGTCAACTCGCAGGGAGGATTTCTTGTCTCTAATTCTTCAATAACATAGTGGCATATCCGATGACGAGGAGTGCCCATAATGAACCTGCCATTTATTTTTCATAGTCAAACTATTGATGGTTTAGCTTTTAATGACGAGCAAGTTACAGTCAGACTGAAAACCGAGACATTGGATTTTGATTCCGTCTATGTGCGTATTGAGCCGGACAACGAAGAATATCTGGTCGACATGGCTCAAGTAGGAACGGCTGGTGAATTATTACTATGGGAGGCATCGTTTCGACCAAATCAAGATCGAGATGTCACACATTATGTGTTTAAGCTCCTCAAAGACGGACAGCAATACTGGCTCGATGCACGAGGCGTACAAAAGCGTATTCCACCCAAAGAGTTCCACTTTAAGTTGAATGTAGAGCATCAACCACCAAGCTGGGTCCAAGAGCAAGTTTTCTATCAAATCTTTCCTGACCGTTTTTCTGCTAGTAAAAGTGAGTCTGATATTCGCCACGCTTATGCTCAGTATGATTCTGCATCGGTCGTCAAGGCGTGGGGAGACGCGGTAGGCTCTCACCAAAATACCGGGGCACGTGAATTCTTTGGCGGCGACCTCAAAGGTGTAGAACAAAAGTTGGACTATCTTGAACAGCTCGGCGTTACTGCGCTTTATTTCAACCCGATCTTTTCTTCACCAAGTAATCATAAATACGACACCACCGATTACTTCACTGTTGACCCTATGCTCGGCACCAACGATCAGTTTGCTGAACTGTGTGAGAAAATCCGTGGTAAGAATATGAAGATTGTCTTAGACGCGGTGTTTAACCACACGTCAGTGCATCATCCTTGGTTTGATATCCAACAAAAAGGAGAAGGAGCGTATGGCAATCCGCAGTCAAAGTTCCGTGATTACTACTTTTTCGAAGGTGAAACCAATCACTACATTGGTTGGAAAGGCATTGGTAACTTACCGGTTCTGAACTTTGAAAATGAACAGGTGCGCGACTACATCTACCAAAGTGAAGATTCTGTCATCAAGTATTGGCTGAAGCCACCGTACTTGGTTGATGGCTGGCGGTTTGATGTAATCCATATGCTTGGCGAAGGGGACGGCGCGAAAAACAATGCTCATTATGTGGCAGCGTTTCGTAATGCGACTAAGTCAGTAAACCCGAATGCTTATGTGTTAGGTGAGCACTTTTTTGAAGCAACGCAGTGGTTGCAAGGTGATCAAGAGGATGGGGCGATGAACTACTACGGTTTTGCTCATCCAGTCCGAGCTTTTATCGCACGACAAGATATTATGTACGATCCAATCAACATTGATGGTTTGGAGTTTAAAGCATGGTTGGACGAAGCCAGAGCAAAAATCCCATTTTCTAATCAGCTATCGCAGCTAAATCAACTCGATAGTCACGATACTGCTCGGTTTATCACATTGGTTGATGGTGATAAGCGTAAAATGAACATCGCGCTAGCAATGCTTATGACTTACGTTGGCACGCCTTGTATTTACTACGGGAGTGAAGTCGGTCTAGAAGGAGGGCTAGACCCGGATAATCGTCGTTGTTTTCCTTGGAATGAAATTGAAAGTTCACAATGGCTATCGCTTTACCAACAATGGATCAAGATACGTAAACAATGTAAGCCTTTACAGTCGGGCTGTATTCAATGGCTTCATTGCACTAACAACCAGTTGGCGTACGCACGTGTACTGGGTCGCGAAGCAGTCGTTGTTATGATTAATCTCAGTGGTAATGAATGTTCAATCGATTTACCTATGTGGCAACTGGGCTTGGAGGTTAGCCAAGTTATATCGTTGTTAGATGACACAGAACAGGTTGATTATAAAGGTCATATCTCTGTCAATATGTCGGCACAGAGCTGCAAATTATGGCGACTAAAGTGACACCACACTCTATATTGATTAAACTCCTTTAATATATAAACGGTCTCAAACAGCGCGCACACATTTGTTTGGTCTCTTGTTATCTGGTGCTGCATTGCATGCGTCACCAGATAACGAGTATCAATTTAATAGCAGTCATAAGAGACTATTGACCTTTCATATGCATGGTACTCAATGGTAAACCAAAGGCGATTTAGCCTCTCATTTGTCATCTTTTTTCCTCTGGCGTTATTTGTAGTGGTTTTACTCGTGACAACGAAAAATTACTATGATGCGGTTAACCGCTATATCGATTCTGAGTATTCGCGTATCGAGCGTGCAATGTCTCGCGGTATTAAAGTACTCACGGCTTTAGATTACAGCTTCACCAACTATACCAATTACGCTAACCCACTGTTTGAAGAACATAATTCTTTAGTCAAAGAAGGGCTTTGTTATCTTTGGCCTATAGATGTGTTATTACTCGAAAGTGTTTATAGTGAAGGGTTACCTGCGGTTGACCTTGATTATATGATCGTAGGGGACGAAAGCTTATGTCAGCAAGGTTCAACGATTAACCAGTTAGCTGAACAAAAGGCGGGTTTTGCGCCGTCATTGTCATTTCTGCACGATATTGAATCGCACATTGTTGGAATCCATTACATTGACAAGCGCGGTTACGTTATCTCCTCACCCGATACCTACGCAAAAAATTTCACTAGAGAGCTTTTGTCAACGCTAAAAGCCCGACCTTTTTGGCAAAAAACCGCGCAAGATAAAGTGAACATTACCTTGGCTGGACCAGGGCCTGTGTTGGACTCGATGGAAGGTCAAGTCATTAGTATGACGGTACCCGTCTATGAGAAAGGAGAACACCAAGGGGTTTTGTCTATTGATTTTGACATCAATACGCTTATGGCTTCGTCGCTAGGTCTTGTAGGTCAGTTTCATTTGGTTTCCAATTTACAATCCATTCCTTCAAACAGTACACGAATCAAACCAGTCGAATTAGAGCGATTGAGTGCGAATCACAGCATGTACTACGAGCACAACCTTTGGGATGAAGCTAAGAACCTAGCGGTTTTTGAAAAATACAGCCTTATTGTCGCACTATTTATTTACGTGTTGAGTACCGTCGTCTTGTTCTATGTGAATATGCATAGCGAGCGACGCTACTTTAAAGAACTGGCAGCAAGAGACCCAATGACCAGCTTATTGAATCGTCGAGGTATGCAAACCGTGTGGCGTAATAAGATGACAAAAAAACAGGTTGCTTTAGCAGTGTTCGATATTGATAACTTCAAGAAGATCAACGACACCTATGGTCATGATGTCGGTGATTCTGCAATTCAGCTTGTTGCAAAATGTATACGTGAAAATATTCGCCATACCGATGTTGCCTCAAGGTTTGGTGGCGAAGAGTTCGTTTTAGCGATTTATGACGAAGATTCAGAGGGCATTAAACTCATTTTAGACAGAGTAAAAAAGGCCATAGATGAGCGCTCGATACGCGTAACGAAAGAAGGCTTTACGATCTCTGGCGGTGTGGTGTTTAGTAAAGAGAGCCGAGTAGAAAACTTTGATGAATTGTTTAAAGCGGCGGATGAAAAGTTATATCAAGCCAAAAGTACCGGCAAAAATAAGATCTGTTACTAGGATTTAGGTACAAAAAAGGACGAGATATTCGTCCTTTTTGTGTTCGGGAATTATGCAACCTGAGAGTTTAAGTCATCGCGGTAGCGTTGAATATGCTCAACAATTGGTGCGGCTTTGTTGAACGTTCTGATTTCTCTAAATAGGTCTTTTGCTTCAGGATAAGCTTGACGTAAGTAAGAGAACCATTGTTTTACGCGGTTTGGGTAATACAAGCCTTTATCGCCTTTCATCTCAAACTTGGAGTAATAGATGAGCAACTCAACCACCTCGGGCCATGACATTGGCTGGTGGTTATGTTTTACCATATTGCCTAAGTTAGGGATATTGAAAGCGCCTCGGCACACCATCAAAGAGCTAACGCCAGTCGTTTCAATGCAACGTTGACCGTCTTCATAATTCCAAATTTCGCCATTCGCAATCAGTGGGATATCAAAACGTTCACGAATTTGGTTGATGTAATCCCATTTTATCTCAGAAGCTTTATAACCACCTTGTTTAGTACGTGCGTGTACGGTCAGTTCATTTGCGCCAGCAGACTGAATGGCATCGACAATTTCAAAGCAATCTTCAGGGTTCTCCCAGCCAAGACGAATTTTTGCAGTTACGGGAATGGCTTCTGGAACGGCTTCTCGACAAGCTTTAACCACACGGTGAATGAGCTCTGGATGTTGGAGTAGCGCTGCTCCACCTTTACTTTTGTTGACCATTTTGGCTGGGCAACCAAAGTTTATATCAATACCTCTGGCGCCAAGGTTTGCCGCTTTAATTGCGTTCTCAGCCATCCAGTTCGGTTCTTGTCCCAACAATTGCACATGTACTGGCACACCAGATGCAGTCTGAGAACCTTGCAACAGCTCTGGGCATAAACGGTGAAACACATGATCGGGTAATAGCTGGTCGATTACGCGAACAAACTCCGTAACACACAGGTCATAGTCGTTTATCTCGGCCAGGATTTGGCGCATCAAATGATCTAAAACGCCTTCCATTGGGCCTAGTACAACTCGCATAGCTTGCCTAATACAGTTTGGTGGTAAAAAGGAGGGCGATTGTAGCGATGTAAGTTAAGTTTGTCATTAAAAGAGTCGAAGCGCCCAATGCAGTCAAACACACAACGTTAGGTTACGTGCTTTTGAGCTCTGAGGTATAATGCCGCCAAATTTATGGGAAACCAGATGTCATGCAATACACATTGATTGAAAAAGGTGAAGTTCACGTCGATGAATCTTGCCTATTTATCGAAGGCGCAGTGTTAGCTGCGAATCTGACGACAAAACCACTCGCTCCTGAAAAGTGGTTAGAGCCGCTATTAGGTGAGGGATTCAAAGCGATTCAACCAGCTGTGGAAGAGCAAATTCACAAGCAGCATAACCGAATTCAACGAAACGAATATTCCGTGCTAGAGCTAACAGGCAAAGAACCTGAACAACTTGCTGATTTTGCCGAAGGCTTTATGTCTGTTTGGCCAATGATTGAAGAACAGTGGCAAGACGTTGAGCTCAATGATGGATTACAGCGTATGCTGCAAGCATTACTGACCACTTTGATGCTGGCGATCGATGAGCCAGCAACGCAGCAACAGATGCGTGACGCAGGTATTGAAACGCCACCGGCCCTGACAGATTTAGTCGACCAGCTTGATTTAATGGTCGGTGAAGTCGCGCTGGGCGCGGATGAGTTGATGGTAGGCAATAAAGCTCAAAGCCTAAACCCATTCAAAGGTATCGGGCGCAATGATCACTGTCCTTGTGAGAGCGGAAAAAAATTCAAGCAGTGCTGTGGTCAATCACGCGGCTAAGTCGAATCGCCGCGCTATCCACTTAACAAAAAGCCGACCAGATGGTCGGCTTTTTGTTAATTTTTACGCGTCAGTAGGATTAACGAATTGGATTAACGCGTTTTGCAGGGAAGAATTGTGCAATTACAATTAATGCCAAAGCGATTAAATTGCCTGCAAAAATTACGACTAACCATTGTGGCATTGATAAATCAAGGAACTGCCATACAACCTTAGAGCAATCACCATATGCTTCAAACATCCAAGGAACCCACTGATTGAGCTGAGCCCAGCTAGGGAATGTGACGAATAAATCGCAAGTCGCGAATGGTGATGGATTAAACTGGTAGTCAACGTGCTGCATCGCAAGTAACAAACCCTTGTAAGCACTTAATCCCCAGCCTATCAAACCTAGCCAGCGGAAAATTGGGTTCTTGGGTGCCAATATACCAACCATTGCAGCGACGCCCACTCCCATCATCGCGACTCTTTCATAAATACACATGACACATGGTGCAAGCATCATGACGTGCTGAAAATAGAGGGCACATGCTTCAAAGAAAACGACGAATAGCAGAAGCAGTAGCCACGATAAACGTCCCTTTGAAAACTGGTTAAGTGAATTTAAAATAGTCACGTTTTTGTTCCTGTCTGAAATAGAAAAAGCTCTGAATACTCAGAGCTTTTTATCGTGGATAAGTTTCCTAATCAACTCAAATTTTAGTGACCACCGGATACTACGGGAGTCAGATCACCACTATGAGGTAAAATCCAACCAGCTTCGTAGAAAGAAGCTGTTGCAGGCTCTAGGAAGAACATGATTCCCATCAGACCGACAATCGCAAGAACGACGGTGTAAGGCAGCGCCATGATAACCATTCGACCGTAAGACAGACGAATTAATGGAGCGAGAGCCGATGTGAGTAAGAATAGGAATGCCGCTTGACCGTTTGGCGTTGCAACAGAAGGCAGGTTAGTACCAGTATTGATTGCCACCGCCAGTAAGTCGAACTGATCACGAGTAATGAGGCCCTCAATGAGTGCAGTTTTTACTTCATTGATGTAAACCGTACCAACGAACACGTTATCCGACACCATAGATAATAAGCCATTCGCCACATAGAACAGAGCTAGCTGAGTACCTTTATCTTCAACGGCAAGCACCGCATCGATGACTGGTTTAAACAGCTCTTGATCAATGATTACAGCAACGATCGAGAAAAATACAGCAAGCAGTGCAGTGAAGGGCAGGGCCTCTTCAAACGCTTTCCCCATGGAGTGCTCTTCAATGACACCAGTAAATGCGGTCGCTAAAATGATCACAGAAAGGCCAATTAAGCCGACAGCCGCTAAGTGCAAAGCGAGTGCAACGATCAACCAAACCGCAATAAGACCTTGAACCCAGAGTTTTGCGACATCTTGATTTGTTCGCGTTTTACGCTCTTCACGGTCAAAATCGACGAGGATCTGACGAACGTTATTAGGAAGCTTCGCGCCGTAGCCAAACACTTTAAGCTTTTCAACTAAAGCACAAGTGATGAGACCACAGAAAAATACAGGTAGTGTCACTGGAGACATACGGATTAGGAATTCACCAAATAACCAACCCGCTTGGTCTGCAATAATTAAGTTTTGAGGTTCACCAACCATCGTGGTTACGCCACCTAAGGCAGTACCTACACCAGCATGCATCAACAAAGAGCGCAAAAAGGCACGATAGTTTTCTAAGTCATCACGCGTTAGTTCAGTGATCGTGTCATCTTGTGTATGGTCATGGTCACCGATAGGGTTACCAGACGCTACTTTGTGATAGATAGAGTAAAAGCCGATCGCCACGCTGATAACAACGGCGATAACCGTCAAGGCATCCAAAAATGCAGACAAAAATGCCGCAGCAAAGCAGAACGCGAGTGATAGTAGGGTTTTAGAGCGAATGCCAAGTAAAATTTTGGTAAAAATGAACAGCAATAGCTGCTTCATGAAGTAGATGCCCGCAACCATAAACACCAGAAGTAGCAGTACTTCGATATTTGCTACTAATTCGTGCTTAACTTGCGCAGGGCTAGTCATGCCGATAGCAATGGCTTCAATAGCAAGTAAACCGCCAGGTTGTAATGGGTAGCATTTTAATGCCATTGCTAGCGTGAAAATAAATTCAGCGACCAACAACCATCCAGCTACAAATGGGTTTATTAGGAAGAATACAATCGGGTTAATTATTAAGAAGGCTATAATGGCAACTTTGTACCAATCAGGCGCTTTACCAAGGAAGTTCTTGATAAAAGCGTTTCCGAGCGATATCGGCATGATAATTCTCTTTATAACAAAATTATGAATAGACACTACAATAGTGCTTAAGTATCTGTTTGTTAGACTTATTAACTAGTCTTTAAAAACAATAACTTAGTAAAACAACAATCCTTTGTTTATTGTAGTCTTGCCAAGTTACTTCCCCTGAACTCAAGCACCGCTCACTTTCGACCGCAAACTCTACACTCAGGCATTTATTAGTCAATAACAAAACGTGATGCTACCGACTAAAATGACTTTTTAAATGTAATAACGCGATCAAAACGGCGTTACTATACCATGAAAGTCTTAAAAAAATCCTCTTGGATTTTAAATGACGGTCAGTGACGAGAAAAGGCAAATTAAGAAAGAATATTAACTGTGATATACAAAGTAATTTTTCATATTTTGAATATAAAAATGTGACACGGTTGTCTTTATTTCTCCGAGATTTGTGAGCTGTTTAATTAAATGAAAATTCATATTTTACTGCTTTCGCTCGCATGTTAGAGCCTCTTAAATTGACACAACATATAGAGTATTAACTCTATGTTATGGAGTCGTTTTCACTATTGATCGTAAATTTTCTCAAACCGCTAAGTAGTGGTATGATGAGTAGTATCGACCCTCAGAAATCAATATTGGATAAAAAGTAGAATGGTCATAAAGGCGAAAAGCCCTGCGGGATTCGCAGAAAAATATATTATCGAGAGCATTTGGAACGGCCGTTTTCCTCCAGGCTCAATTTTACCTGCTGAGCGCGAGCTGTCCGAACTGATTGGTGTTACTCGAACGACTTTAAGAGAGGTTCTTCAACGACTAGCCCGTGATGGATGGCTGACTATCCAGCACGGCAAACCTACGAAAGTTAACCAATTTATGGAGACCTCTGGTCTGCATATTTTGGATACTTTAATGACGCTAGACGTTGATAATGCGACAAACATTGTAGAAGATCTGCTTGCGGCACGTACTAACATCAGTCCTATCTTTATGCGCTATGCATTTAAAGCGAACAAAGAGAGCTCTGAGCGTACAATTAAGAACGTAATCGAATCTTGTGAAGCTTTAATGAATGCGGCTTCCTGGGACGAATTCATCGCTTCCTCGCCGTATGCCGAAAAAGTTCTGCAGAATGTGAAAGAAGATAACGAGAAAGATGAAGCGAAGCGTCAAGAAATCTTGATTGCTAAAACGTTCAACTTTTACGATTATATGCTTTTCCAGCGCCTAGCATTCCATTCAGGAAATCAAATTTACGGTTTGATCTTTAATGGTTTGAAGAAGCTCTACGATCGTGTCGGTAGCTACTACTTCTCAAATCCAGCTTCTCGTGAGCTAGCTCTGAAGTTTTACCATCAATTGCTCGAAACTTGTGAAAGTGGCCAGCGTGAGCAACTACCAGTAGTGATTCGTCATTATGGTATGGAAAGTGCGTTGATCTGGAACGAAATGAAAAAGCAATTACCAACGAACTTCACGGAAGACGACAGCTAAGCGCTGACAAGTTGAATAAACGAAAACCGCAGTGCCTTAGGCCTGCGGTTTTTTTGTTTTTATTTATAAGTCGGCGACGGACCTAGCACCAATAATAAGGCATGGAACGTTTATCCTGCTAGCGAGAGTCTGGGTAACGGTAGATATAATGACTCTACGACATCTGAAAGGACATGGTCGTAAGTATTGAAGATGGTCAATGACAAGTCCGATGTGACGCCATAAAGCTCTGCTTCTGTTAAGTCGACATGACTCCCTGTCACGTATTCATTTAGCGTCTGTATTGAGCGCGTGGAAGCAGGAGAGGTAATGCTAAGTGGAGCGATAACCGCTAGTTGGTTTAGCTTACGCATCATGACCGATGCATAGTTTTTGAAACGCTCATTTCCGCCTTGTTCTCCTAAATCTTGAATGCTGATTCGTAACTGAGTCAGGGTCTCCAAGCTATCCATAATGTTTTGCCAGTTCATGTGATACTCATTATGCAAGTCATCTCTTTGCTCAACCGCTAGCCATGCGATGGTTACTTCATCCATCAAAAACAAGCAATGACGAATTAACTTACCATGCTCCATCTGGTTTCTTGCAACACTATGGTCATTCCATTGTTCAAGTAGTTTCCCTACTTTAATCTGTAATACGCGATACATGGGTTTGTTTTCAAACCGTGATGTTTCGACTAAAAGATGCAGCTTGTTAGTCAGAGCATCATGAAGAGCGTCCAATTTTTGTTGATCATTTTGTTGGAATTGAAGCGAGTAGTGAGTAGCAGCTCGGTGGTGTCTCAGAAGGTGAACAACATCTCGCAACAATGTTAACAGCTGATATTTGCGCGCATGTTGCTGCTCTCGTTTAGAAGATAAGTGATATATTCCAGCTAAAATAGCGATGGACAATAGTGTGGAAATCAAAACAAACATAACCAACTCCTTGTTAGTGTTTGGACCTAACAAGGAAGATTGCAGTTTTGATGCCAAACAAAAATTAAATTAAAACAACTGGTTATGTTAAGTGTTCTTTTGGGGCGGTCGTTATTGGTGCATGGATTCACCAAATTTGTGAATATGGTTGATTATTCGGTGTAATTAATTTGTCTAATAAATTCGACCTATGCTTCAGCACTCACTCAAAGATAACGCTCCCTATCGATACAAATGATGAGGATAGGTACCTTCAGTTTCGTAAGGACAACCCACATATATTTGGTAGTTTTATTCCCGCAGGTACTCCTTTCATACTGAACGAAGGCTCTGTGATCAACATAGCTAAGTTGCGTAGCGAGAGACCTGATATAGCTTGTGCTCTTGATACTGTAAAAAGTTGGTCACAAGAAACCAAAAGAAATGTAGCCAATCTAACAAGTGAGTTTGGCGATGAAAACTTACAAGCGGTAGCCCTCCTCTATGAAAAAGAGATTAAGCCTTTTTTAGATGCTACTAATCATACTATGGGGGGGAAAATCGATGAGTATACTGCAGTAGGTGCTGCCGCTACTGCTGTTAATGAAAAGCAAGTCAGATTGAGTAATTTCGGGAAAGCTTTGCTCAATATCAAAATGCCTTACTAGATGCACGTACAGCCTCACGAAATGGTGCGCAGAAAAAGGAGCTTGTGAAGCTTGGATATAGAGTTAAAGAAGCTCACAATTCTTTGAATGCAAAATTTACAAAAGAGCTTACCCATTATGCAGGACGAGTTAAAAGTAGCCGTGGAAACATTTGGAGCAACCCGAATAGAGCTGCCAATATCGCGAGAAGTGGTAGGGATATAACTAAGTTACATTTAACATCTATAGCTAACATCCGCTCAATTCGATTTCTTGAGCAAAGCTCTAGTATTGTGGGTAAAAAGATCATCATGATTGATGCTGGTGTTCGCTTTAACAATGTTCGAAATGCCAAGAATAACGGAGAAAATTGGCAAAAAAGAGCAGCAATGGAAGTTGCAGGGTTTGGTGCGAGCAACGCTGCTGGCGTTTGGACCACATCCAAAGTGATTGCATCTGGAATGGGAATCGCTTTGGCTGCTGGCCCATTTGGAGTCGTAGTATTAATTGGTGTAGGCTTAGGTGTCGGCTATGCAGCAGCTAAGATGGCTGATAGTGCAGGGCAAAATTTAGCCAAAGGTGCCTATGAAGTTAGTTCTAACATTCATTGGAATTAAAGGGATCAACGTGTCTTATTTTGATATGACAAATATGATTATCGGATGTACTTGGTTAGTTAGTACTTTGCTTTTCATTCGTGTTTCGGTAAAGCGGATCGAGAAAAAGATGTCGAAGGATGGTCATGGCCCTGTCGGTTGGGATAGAGATACCTGGGGGGTTAGATTCCCAATGTATACTACAGTTTTAATGCGAGGCAAGCCTGCGAAAGTATCACTTGTAGATGATCAGTTAATACTAAAATACGCAACGACATTTGATCGAGTTCTCGCTTTTGTAGTCACGATCAGCTTTGTACTTTTCCTTGCATGTGGCGCGATTATTACTTGGGGTCCAGAAGAATTCTCTTTGTAGTACAATCAAGCTTAATCGATAAGCTTAACTGCGAGAAAAGGCTTAACTGAAATAGTTAAGCCTTTTCAATAAAGATACTTACATTACGCGCATGCCAGGTTGAGCGCCTTCGTGTGGCTCAAGGATCCACAGGTCGCTACCACCAGGGCCTGCCGCTAGGATCATACCTTCAGACATACCAAACTTCATCTTACGAGGTTTTAGGTTTGCAACCATTACAGTTAGTTTGCCTTCTAGCTCTTCAGGTTTGTACGCTGACTTGATGCCAGAGAACACTTGACGAGTTTCACCACCGATGTCCAGTTGGAACTTAAGCAGTTTGTTTGCTTTTGGCACTTCTTCACAAGAGATGATACGAGCGATACGCATATCTACTGCTGCAAAAGCGTCGAACTCAATCTCTTCAGCGATTGGCTCTTTGTCTAGCTCAGTTTCGCTAGCCTTGTTCTTTTCCGCTTCTGCTTTCTCTTTCGCCGCCATTTCTGCCGCCGCATCTTCTTTAGACGCTTCGATCATCGCTTCAACATTCTTCGGATCGATACGGTTGAACAGTGCTTTGAACTTAGTGATCTCGTGGCCTGTTAGTGGAGCAGCGATGTTTTCCCAAGTTAGCTCTTGGTTTAGAAACGCTTCAGTACGCGCAGCTAGCGATGGCATTACTGGTTTCAGGTAAGTCATCAGTACGCGGAACAGGTTGATACCGACAGAACAGATGTCTTGTAGTTCCTGATCTTTGCCTTCTTCTTTTGCTACAACCCACGGTGCTTTTTCATCAACGTATTGGTTAGCTTTGTCTGCCAATGCCGTGATTTCACGGATTGCACGACCAAACTCACGCGTTTCGTAAAGCTCAGCGATACGGTCAGCAGCAGCAACAAATTCGTTGTAAAGTTCAGGCTCTGCAAAGTTGTCAGACAGTTTGCCTTCAAAACGTTTCGCGATGAAACCTGCGTTACGAGATGCCAGGTTAACGATCTTGTTAACAACGTCAGCGTTTACGCGCTGAGTGAAGTCTTCAAGGTTAAGATCTAGATCGTCGATACGGCTGTTTAGCTTCGCAGCGTAGTAGTAACGTAGACACTCAGGGTCTAGGTGCTCTAGGTAAGTGCTTGCTTTTACGAACGTACCTTTAGACTTCGACATTTTTGCGCCGTTTACGGTTACGTAACCGTGTACGAATACGTTGTTAGGCTTGCGGAAGCCAGAACCTTCTAGCATTGCTGGCCAAAATAGGCTGTGGAAGTAAACGATGTCTTTGCCGATGAAGTGGTACAGCTCTGCTGAGCTGTCTTTTTTCCAATACTCGTCGAAATCTAGGTCGTCGCGCTTGTCACATAGATTTTTGAAAGAGCCCATGTAGCCGATAGGCGCGTCTAGCCATACGTAGAAGAATTTGTTCTTCTCACCAGGGATCTCGAAGCCAAAGTATGGTGCATCACGTGAGATATCCCATTGCTGCAAGCCAGATTCGAACCATTCTTGCATTTTGTTCGCTGTTTCAGCTTGTAGCGAGCCAGAGCGAGTCCACTCTTTTAGCATGCTTTCAAACTGAGGCAGGTCGAAGAAGAAGTGCTCTGAATCTTTCATTACTGGCGTCGCACCAGAAACCGCAGATCTAGGATTGATCAGTTCTGTTGGGCTGTAAGTCTCACCACAGTTGTCACAGTTGTCACCGTACTGGTCTTCAGACTTACATTTTGGACAGGTACCTTTTACGAAACGGTCCGGTAAGAACATCTCTTTTTCTGGATCGAACAGCTGAGAGATAGTGCGGCTAGAGATAAAGCCATTTTTCTTCAACTCAAGATAAATGTGTGACGCTAGCTCACGGTTCTCATCTGAGTGTGTGCTGTGGTAGTTATCAAAGCTGATATCAAATCCAGCGAAGTCTTTTTGGTGCTCTTCGCTAACTGCGGCAATCATTTCTTCAGGAGTAATACCCATCTGTTGCGCTTTAAGCATGATTGGCGTGCCGTGAGCATCGTCAGCACAGATGAAGTTTACAGTGTTGCCGCGTAGGCGTTGGTAACGAACCCAAATGTCCGCTTGGATATGCTCAAGCATATGACCAAGGTGGATCGAACCGTTAGCGTACGGAAGGGCACAAGTTACCAGCATTTTCCTTGACGGAAAGTTTTTTGGATCGTTTGCCATACTTAATATTCGCTTTTCTTGATAGGTATAAATAAATTTTGATGGATAATACTACCCCATGAACTGACTAACTCCAAGGTGTCAAACTGCGGAATGCCTTAGTTTTTTTGGGGTTCTGGTTGAGCCTGGACGGTGGTAGCATGACATCTAAAAGGAGGGCTTATGCATCAGTTCACTTCAAAACAAGATTTTTGTCACTGGTTTAACCAATTCCAACATCCACAGTTGGTGGAAAACTGGGCAGATATTCATGGCGCAATTTCGATTACGACACAGGGTTCTATTGATATAACGTTGCCATTCGCAAGTAATGAGCTTCAAACCGTACTGCATGACTGGATCAAACAGCAGCAAGCCTCGGGTAAAGTGGCTGAATTCCCATTTAATATTCGCCTTGGAGTTAAAGCTTTAGAAACTCAAGTGGCTCACTCGGTTAAGGGTGTTAAGAACATCATTGCCGTCAGTTCTGCGAAAGGTGGCGTTGGTAAATCTACTACCGCAGTTAACTTAGCGTTGGCGATTGCTCAATCTGGGGCGAAAGTGGGATTGTTGGATGCAGATATCTATGGTCCGTCTGTACCTATGATGTTGGGGCAAGAAGATGCTAAACCAGAAGTTCGTGATGGCAAGTGGATGGAACCCATTTTTGCTCACGGCATCTATACTCATTCTATCGGTTATTTGGTGGATAAATCAGAAGCGGCGATATGGCGCGGTCCAATGGCTTCAAAAGCATTGTCGCAGTTATTAACTGAAACAGATTGGCCAGATTTGGATTATTTGGTGATTGATATGCCGCCAGGTACGGGGGATATTCAATTGACTCTGTCACAACAAATTCCGGTAACAGGTAGCGTGCTAGTCACAACGCCGCAAGATTTAGCCCTTGCTGATGCAAGGAAGGGAGCGGCAATGTTTAACAAAGTCCATGTCCCGGTTATTGGTGTTGTGGAAAACATGAGTTATCACATTTGTAGTCAATGTGGCGCGAAAGAGCATATTTTTGGTATGGGCGGAGCTGAAAAAATGTCGCAAGAATTTGGCTTAGCATTGTTAGGACAAATTCCGCTTCATATCTCTATGCGAGAAGATATTGACGCTGGCGTGCCAACGGTAGCAAGACGCCCAGAAAGTGAGCATGCAGGGTATTATAAGCAACTTGCCGATCGCGTATGTAGCACGATGTTTTGGCAAGGCAAAGCAAAACCAGATGCGATTAGCTTTACAATGGTGAACTAAGTTTACTATGCCTGCTGGTTGATAATTGCACATTTTAACGTTTGCTCGGAGGTTAATCCTCTGAGCAGGCAGAAACTTATGACTAAACCCTAATTCCAACTAGTAACTATGGGGTGAACTCCCTATAATCAGGCAGTTTATCTTTTTATGTGACTAGAAATCATCATCGGGTGCAAACTAATGTCTGATAATAATCAATGCGTCATCGTAGGTATTGCTGGCGCTTCTGCTTCTGGAAAAAGTCTGATCGCGAGCACTATTTATAATGAGCTTCGCGCGAAAGTAGGCGATCATCAAATCGGTGTCATCACGGAAGATTGCTACTACAACGACCAAAGCCACCTAAGCATGGAAGAGCGAGTAAAGACGAACTACGATCACCCGAGTGCGTTGGACCACGACCTACTGTGTGAGCACCTAGAAAAATTGGTACGTGGTGAAGCAGTAGAAGTGCCTGAGTACAGCTACACTGAGCACACAAGAACAATTAACACCACCACAATGACACCTAAAAAGGTGATCATTCTAGAAGGTATCCTTCTTCTTACAGACCCTCGTCTTCGTGATTTGATGCATGCGACAGTATTTATGGACACACCGTTAGATATTTGCTTGCTTCGCCGTGTTAAGCGTGATGTGGAAGAACGAGGCCGAACTATGGAGTCTGTTCTTAAGCAATACCAACAAACAGTACGTCCGATGTTCATGCAGTTTATCGAACCTTCTAAGCAATATGCGGACATTATTGTTCCTCGCGGTGGTAAAAACCGTATCGCAATTGATGTATTAAAAGCTCACATTGCAAGACTTTTGAAAGCTTAAGCCTATAGACGGCTATATCGCTTTATTTTTAAGAGAAGAAGTGGCACCTTAAGTGCCACTTCTTTTTTTGTTTTTAAATTAGTCAGTTGCAGGTTAAAACCAGACACTTTTCACGCTTTTGTGGAACTGTCAGCGGTAAATGGAGTCTGCGCTTATAATTGTAAAAACACTCGAGCAAGGAAAAACAAATGAAGAAACTGCTCTTAATTCTAGCAATACCGATTGTGGTCATTTTGTTCGCAATTTTAGCGTTAACCATCTTCGTCAATCCGAATCAGTTTAAACCCCTTATTGTTGAGCAAGCGCAAAAGCAAACGGGATTAGAGTTGGTGATTGAAGGGGATATCAGTTGGCAATTTTTCCCATCGATTGGCTTTGAGTTGGGACATACAGAATTGCGAAACCCACAAGGCTTTAGTAAACCCAATTTATTCAAAGTTGATACCGTTGGTGTAGACATCTCTGTTATGCCACTTTTTAGTCAACAGCTTGAAATTGGAAACGTCACGCTTGATGGTGCTGAGTTCTACATTGAAACCAAGAAAGATGGCAGCAAGAATATTGATGCATTGACGAAAGCCCAAACACAACAAGCAGAACAAGAGAGCAATGCTGCGCCTACGCAAAATGGTGAAACGCAAACTTCTGGTTCTGATTGGAGTATTAATCTTGCTGGCGTTACTGTTTCTAACGGTTCATTAGAAATGCAGGATAAGCAAGCCGGTAGTTACACCAAACTTTATGATATTTCATTAAACCTTTCCGAATTCGCTTTTGACAACTGGACAACGGCTGATTTTGGCGTGAAGGGCGAAATGAACGACCAAAAGTTCACCGCGAAAGGTCAGGCAGACTTTAAGCTAGAAAAAGGTTTGGCAAACTACGCGCTAAAGAACATCAACTTTGATGCGACATACTCTGACCCTGCCAATAAAATTGAATCGGCAACGATCGGTTTAGACACGTTTGAATTCGATAAAGTAAATAACCTGACTTATGCCATTAAGGGTGACGCTGGTGGTATGAAGTTAGATATGCAGGGTGCTGGTCAACTTAGCGTGGACAAGGCTATCAGCAAAGTACAGTTGGATAAGTTAACTCTTAAATCGACTTTTGAGGGTGATGCCTTACCTCAGTCCCCGATGAAATTCGACATGGTGTCTGATCTGTCTTTCGACCTAACGAAAAACCATCTGAGTTTTGTTCTAGAGAAGTTAACAGCGAATGCTATCGCCCTAGATGGTAAGGCAGATGTGACACTCGGTGATATTCCTAAAGTACGCTTTGCTCTCCATAGCCCCAATATCGATCTTGATGAGTTCTTAGGGTTAGATAAGCAAGCTGCCGAAGGTAATAAGCCTGCTTCTGGTGGCGAGAGTGCTCCTGCCGGACCTGAGGTTGAGCCTGATTTGTCTGCGTTGAAAACGTTAGATGTAAAGGGTGACATTACCATCGACAAATTCAAAGCGGCAAATGCGAAGATGGAAGCGGTAAAAACGAGCTTCACTGTAAATCGTGGCGTGTTTGAGCTTACATCTTTTAGTTCGAAGTTGTACCAAGGCTCAATCTCAGCGACAGCGAAGTTAGATGCACGCCAATCACCAGCGACTTACAGTGTTAAAAAGTCAATCAAAGGCGTGAAAGTTCAACCGCTACTTATAGACGTTGCTGAAAACGACAAACTTGAAGGGACAGGTAACATTGATGTGAATGTTACAGGTAAGAGTCTCACGCCTACCGGTATCAAGAAGAATCTATCTGGTACGGTTGTTATCAATTTTGCTGACGGTGCGGTGAATGGCATCAACGTTGCTCAGTTGATTCGTGAAAACTATGCGAAATTTAAAGGGCAAAAAGTTGAAGGCACCAATGAAGCTAAGAAAACAGACTTCAGTGCGATGACGGCGACATTGAAACTCAACAAAGGTGTTGTATCAACGGATAATATGCAAGCTCAGTCTCCATTGTTACGTGTTCGTGGTAAAGGTACCGCAAACTACATTAATGAAACAATCGACTTTACTATCAGCACGTCAGTTGTAGGCAGCCTAGAAGGCCAGGGCGGTAAAGATATAGATGAGCTGAAAGACATCACGATTCCAATCAATGTGTCTGGTAAGTGGGCAGAACCTAAATTCAAGCTCGTATTCGATGATGTTCTGAAGCAGAAAGCTCAGAAAGAAATCGATCGTGGCGTAGAGAAGCTAACGGACAAAATCAAAGACGAGAAAACCAAAGATGCGGTCGATGGTTTATTGAAGAATCTTTTCAACTAACCGTGCGTGAAAATCAAAAGGGTTGGCATTTTGCCAACCCTTTTTAAATTACTCTGCGAGTGTTACCAATCGACGCCTTTGAGGGCTTTTACGCCAGATTCAAATGCGTGCTTTACATTTTTCACTTCAGAAACGGTATCGGCCATTTCAATCAGGGTTCGATGTGCGCCACGCCCAGTAATAATAACCGACTGCATTTTAGGTCGGTTGCTCAGCGCTTCGACCACTTCGTCTAAGTCGATGTAGCCGTAGCTCACCATATAAGTTAGCTCGTCAAACAAGATGACATCGATAGAGTCGTCTTGCAGCATGCGCTTACATTCTTGCCATACGCCTTGCGCTGCTTCGGTATCAGCGGCTTTGTTTTGAGTTTCCCACGTAAAGCCGGTTGCCATTACTTGGAATTCAACGCCGAGTTTCTCAAGTAGGTTGCGCTCACCGTTGTCCCAAGTACCTTTAATAAACTGCGCGACAGCACAATTCAAACCATGACCCACTGCGCGTGCGATCGTACCGAATCCTGATGTCGATTTACCTTTACCATTTCCGGTAATGATCAGTAGCAGACCTTTTTCCTCTTGAGCAGCAGCGATTTTTGCGTCTACCTGTTCTTTGACTTTTTGTTGGCGAGCTTTATGGCGTGCTTCTTTATTTTCTTCGATAGACATAATACTTCCTCAATTCCTTTTCGTGCTGTGCCCAAGTTAATTTGGGTTCATTGATTTATCTCGCTATGATAGACCAACATATCGTGAAGAAAAACCACCGATAATTCAGGGAATAAAATGAAGAAAATACTTGTTGTTTGTATGGGAAACATTTGTCGGTCACCAACTGGAGAGGCAGTGTTAAGAGCGAAAGCTCAAAAGCTAGGCGTTGAAGTAGAGGTTGATTCGGCAGGTACAATTGGCTACCACGCAGGAAACCGACCGGATTCAAGAGCGATGGCAGCAGGAAAGCAGCGAGGTTATTCTTTTAAAGGAATGCAAGCGCGCCAAGTCACCATTGATGACTTTGAAAAGTTTGACCTTATATTAGCCGCAGATAAAGCAAATTTGGCCGATTTATTGGATATTTGTCCGTTGAAGTATCGACACAAAGTATCGTTATTTTTAAGTCATTCTGAGTCAGGTTACGACGAAGTCCCGGACCCATATTATGGTGGGGAAGATGGCTTTGAACTGGTGCTTGATTTAATCGAAGAGGCATCATCAGACGCAATTTTGAAGAAGCTATAATCGCCGTGCTTGAAGACAATAGAAAAAGGGATGAGCTCAGCTCATCCCTTTTTATTCGTGTTAACCCGCTAGTATGTCGGTTGCGACTTTGTAGCTTGGGTCTTCCTTCACGTTAATTTCAACCAAGCTGCCAGCTTTGTCCAAAAGTTTACGACAATCTGGGCTTAGGTGACGAAGGTGCAGCGTTTTACCTTGAGCATTGTAACGCTCAGCCAGTGTTTCAATGGCTTCAATTGCAGAGTGATCTGTCACGCGAGAGTCTGCAAAATCGACAATCACATCTTTTGGATCTTCAGGCGCGTTAAACAACTCCAGGAAGTTAGCCGCAGAGCCAAAGAAAATAGGGCCGTGAATCTTGTACTCTTTTGAACCTTCCTCGTTTAAGCACGTGTCGGCATAGATGTGCTTAGCGTGTTGCCATGCAAACATTAATGCAGAAACGATAACACCAACCGCTACGGCAACAGCAAGGTCAGTAAGAACAGTAACAACGGTCACAAGAACAATAACGAAGAAGTCTTGCTTCGGTACGCGGCGTGCTAGCTTAAATGTTGCCCATTCGAATGTACCAATGACAACCATGAACATCACACCAACCAGAGCAGCGAGTGGGATCATTTCAATTAGCGAAGAAGCGAATAAGATAAACATCAATAGAGCGATAGCCGCAACGATACCAGATAGACGGCCGCGACCACCTGAGTTTACGTTGATCATCGACTGACCAATCATCGCACAACCACCCATTGCGCCAAACACAGAACACGTCATGTTTGCCATACCTTGACCGATACATTCGCGGTTAGATTGACCACGAGTATTCGTCATCTCATCTAAAACTGTCAGTGTTAGTAGAGATTCAATTAGACCAATGGCCGCGAGAATGATCGCGTATGGAAGAATGATTTGTAGTGTCTCTAGTGTAAATGGTACCGCAGGAATAGAGAAGGTTGGTAGTGAACCTGCGAGTGTTGCAGCTTCATCACCAGACATTGTACGCAGGAAGTCAACAACAGTTCGAGTTTCCAGATCCAAGCCAACCACTAAAGCCGTCACCGTTACGATCGCAACAAGTGAAGAGGGTACAGCTGTTGTGATTTTTGGTAGAAAGTGAATGATTGCCATAGTCAGCGCAACCAAACCAAGCATTAGCAGCATCTGGTCTTGTGGTAGCCAAGTAAGCATGCCGTTGATGTCTGGCGCTTTAAACTGACCCAACTGAGCTAGGAAGATAACAATAGCCAGACCGTTCACAAAACCGATCATCACAGGGTGAGGTACGATGCGGATGAACTTACCCAATTTAAACATACCAGCGGCAATTTGAAGAATACCAGCGAGCATGATGGCTGCGAATAGGTACTGGACACCGTGAGTCGTGACAAGCGAAACCATTACGACTGCCATGGCACCTGTTGCACCAGAAATCATGCCAGGACGACCACCGAAAATGGAAGTAATAAGACCAACGATGAATGCAGCGTAAAGACCGACCATCGGATCTACGCCTGCGACGAACGCAAATGCGACAGCTTCAGGAACCAATGCTAGCGCAACGGTTAAGCCTGATAGCACATCATTTTTTACGGAGTGCTTAGAAAATTGGGGAAATTCGAACATGTTTGTTTTTAAGTTCTCTTTGCAATGAGTTAAACCCGACACATATTCGTATTTGCACAAGCCACTGGAAGGTTGATTTTTAATCAAACATTGCAGTGTAAACCGTAGTATTAAAAGAGCAGCATCAGAATGGTGTCGAAAACTTGAGTCGGCGCATGCTACCGAAAAGTGTGATTAAGTTCAAGAATGATACGAATAATGGCGTACAAATGTGATCACGAATTGGTATTTATATGAACAATTTATTGGGCAAATATGAAGATAAAAAAGGCTACCAGATGGTAGCCTTTAATTTATTTATGCCGTTAAGCAGTTGAACGTAATGATTTAGCCTAGTTAAAGTTAGGCTTTGTCATCTCTGCCGATGCACGGTTTTTAGCCACTTGGCTACCTGCACCTTTAGCTTGGTAACGTTCGGTTTTGAACGGCGCTGCTGCAACCGTGATTTCGCGTAGCTCTTGAGGGCCAGGTGCTTTCGTCATCGGTGCGCTAGCGTTTAGCTTAGCAGCAACTTTAATGGCTTCGACTTTAGGCTCTGGTTTATCTACTGGCGCTTCGGCTACAATCTCTTTTGCTGCTTCAACGATAGGCTCTTCAGTAGGTGCCGTTTCTACAATGGCATCAACCGGTTCAGCATGTTCAGTTACAGGAGTTTCAACGATAGGCTCTACCGATGCTGTTTCTACTACTGCCGATTCAGCTTTTTCTGCGATTACTGTTTCAACAACAGGTGCTTCTACTACTGGAGCTTCCACTTTCGCTTCAACGGTTTCTTGAACCTTGTGTTCAACAACTGGCGCATCTGTTACGACAGGTTGCTCGCGACGAATAATCACTTTACCCATTGCCATTTCTGGACACGCAAAGCCACCTTGGATTGTAGGTACTGCTGCTACAGCTTCTTCCTTAACTCGCTCTTCCTTCTTAGGTGCTGGTTTCGGAATGTAACGTGGCATTACTTTACCCATAGCCATTTCAGGAGAAGCGACACCTCCCTTACGTAGGCGGAACGGGTTAGGGCGGCGATCACGGCCACGGCGACGACGCTGGCCGCTTGCACGCAGGTGACGTGGCGAACGACGATTACGACGTTGCTTAGACTCTGCTTGCTTGTTGTCTTGCTGTGCCTCTACCGCTGCTTCTGTTGGCTTTTCAACTTTAGCTTCAACCGTTTCTTGAGTCTTAACCGCTGTTTCTTCGGCTTTCTTCTCAATAGCTTCTTGGTCCTTAACGCGTACAGACTTGTTCAATTTGCGACGTTGGCGGCGCTCTTTCACTTTTTCTGCTTTCGCATTTTGCTGCTTCGGTTTGCTCTCTTCTGGTTTTGTTTCAGTACGAGCTTCCGCTGCTAGCTGCAGACCTTTTTCCGCTACTTTTGCGTTTGCTTTCTGCTCTTGGGCTTTATCTGCCTGTTGAGCTTTAGGTTTACGCTTTTGGTTACGGTTTTGCGGTTTATTTGTTTGTTGTTGAGCTTCGTTTTGCTCATTAGCCTGCTCATCACGAGGCTTACGACGACGTCGGTTATCGCGATTATCACGATTATCGCGCTGGTTGTTATTGCGACGACGATCGTTGCGATCACGCTTATTACGTCGATTATCGCGATTTGGTTTTTTCTCTTCCTGAGGTTTCTGTTCTTCTTTTGTTTCTTCAGAACCACCGAATAGGAAGCTACCAAGTGCTTTAAACAGACGGCTGAACAATCCAGGTTTCTCTTCTTGTTCAACGTTTTGTTCTTTCTTCTTCGCCTCAGGAGCTGGTTTAGCTGCTGGTGCAGGTGCGGTTTGAGACGGAGCAGCAAAGCCTTTAAGAACTGGCTCTTCAATTCGTTTTGGTTTTACGTCAACTTCCGCTGGCTCTTTACCTTCTGCTTCTTTCATTGCTTCCAGTTTCTTAGGAAGTAAGTAAGAAATCAGATCGAACTCTTCGCCTTCACGAACACGGATAACTTCAAAGTGCGGTGTTTCCATATCAGAGTTAGGAACAACCGTAATTTTCACTTCTTGAATGCGTTCGATATGGTTTACTGAACGACGTTTTTCGTTCAATAAGTAAGAGGCGATTGGCACAGGTACGACTGCAAGTACTTGTGCTGTATTGTCTTTTAGCGCTTCCTCTTCAATTAAACGAAGTACAGAAAGTGCTAGAGATTCGTTGTCGCGAACGACACCAGTTCCGCTACAGCGAGGACAGATGTGATGGCTTGCTTCTGCAAGAGAAGGGCTCAAGCGCTGGCGTGACATCTCCAACAAACCAAAGCGAGAAATACGACCGATTTGTACACGAGCGCGGTCAAGGCGAACGGCTTCACGTAGACGGTTTTCTACTTCTCGTTGGTGACGAACTGGGGTCATATCGATAAAGTCGATAACCACTAAGCCACCTAAGTCACGTAGACGCAATTGGCGAGCAATTTCGTCGGCTGCTTCTAGGTTCGTGTTTAGAGCTGTTTCTTCAATATCGCCGCCCTTGGTTGCACGAGCAGAGTTGATATCGATAGACGTTAGTGCTTCAGTCGGGTCAATAACAATAGAACCACCAGATGGCAGACGCACTTCACGTTGGAAAGCCGATTCAATTTGGCTTTCGATTTGGTAGTGGCTGAATAGTGGAACTTCGCCTTCATATTTCTTAACGCGGTTAAGGAAATCAGGGCGCACCAATTGAATGTGCTCTTTTGCACGTTCGTAGATGGTGTTGCTATCAATTAAGATTTCGCCAATATCACGACGCAAATAGTCACGGATTGCACGAACGATAACGTTACTTTCTTGGTGGATTAAGAATGGAGCAGGGTTAGAGTCCGCTGCACCTTTGATTGCACCCCAGTGGTTAAGTAGTACATTCAAATCCCACTCAAGCTCTTCAGCACTCTTGCCAACGCCAGCAGTACGTACGATTAGGCCCATGCCCTGAGGCAGTTCCAAAGTACTTAATGCGGCTTTTAGTTGAGTACGCTCGTCACCTTCGATTCGACGAGAAATACCGCCAGCACGAGGGTTGTTAGGCATCAGAACAAGGTAACTACCAGCAAGAGAAATGAAAGTAGTAAGAGCTGCGCCCTTGCTTCCACGTTCTTCTTTTTCCACTTGAACGATAACTTCTTGGCCTTCCGTTAGCACTTCTTTGATGCTTGGACGACCTTGGTAGGTGTAACCTTCAGGGAAATATTCGCGGGCAATTTCTTTGAGAGGGAGGAAACCGTGACGCTCGGCGCCGTAATCAACAAATGCGGCTTCTAAGCTTGGTTCGATACGTGTGATACGTCCTTTGTAGATATTCGCTTTTTTAGATTCATGACCTGGACTCTCGATATCAAGATCGAAAAGTCGCTGGCCATCAACCAGAGCGACACGCAACTCTTCTTTTTGAGTTGCGTTAATTAACATTCTTTTCATTGAAAATTCTCGTTGTCTTTTCTTTTATATCTTTCTTGTCGACTTGCCACTGTTTTTTCGCTCTTTCACGGTGCCTGATCCCATGGCTTGTATTTTGCAGCCTCCCGGCTGGAAGGGGATGCTCTCGGGCACTTCAGTCATCACAAGCCTCTTGTGGTTTCTGTTGGAAACGTAGACTTGTGACCCGCTATTTGGGCGGTAGGTACTCAACGTGAATATGCGAGGAGTAGGGTGGCAAGAGTGTTGAATTCGATGTGTCTCACGCCAATGCTGCACTCGACCTTCAACGATCTACTCACATTGCTTGAGGATAAATGATTGGTAATGAATAAAATGTAACCAAACCTTCCTTAGCAGCTGTGAACTATAGCAGTGCGCGTGGCTATCAGCAATCTGCTTTCACGCAAACGATAGAAAATTTGCCGCTAAACTCAAAATTTCTATTTTATAACTGGCTGTTTCATAAGCAATTGAGATGTGCAAACTGTTCAAGACAGAAAACAAATTGAGAACTTGATTGAGAGTTTTAATAATTTAAACAAAAGCTTGGCGAAATTTAGACCAGTATGTGCCACCGAGTGTTTCTTTTACGACAAGAATAATGTGAAGTCGCACGAAATTGAGTTTACAATACCGCCCATGAACGAAATAAGAACAAAAGTCCAGTTCGTCGACATCGACGAAGATATGGCGGGTCAGCGCATTGATAATTTTTTGCGCAACCAATTAAAAGACATTCCTAAAAGCATGATTTACCGAATTGTGCGTAAGGGCGAAGTGCGCGTAAATAAAAAGCGTATAAAAGCAGAGTACAAGTTAAAAGCAGGCGATCTCGTTCGTATTCCACCGGTGACCGTCGAGAAAAAAGATGACGATGTCGCACCAAGTACGAAACTTAACAAAGTCGCTGAGTTGGAAAATATGATTATCTTCGAAGATGACCATATGTTGATTCTAAACAAACCATCTGGCACCGCTGTGCATGGTGGCAGTGGTTTAAAGTTTGGTGCGATTGAAGCGCTTAGGGCTCTGCGTCCTCAAGCTCGCTTTCTTGAACTTGTGCATCGTATTGACCGTGATACTTCAGGGATTTTGCTGGTTGCTAAGAAGCGTTCTGCACTTCGTCACTTGCAAGCCCAGTTTCGTGAAAAGACAGTAAAGAAGTTTTACTTAGCTCTTGTCATGGGGCAATGGAAAAGCAGTTGTAAGGTTGTGAACGCGCCACTGCTCAAAAACGAAGTGAACAGTATTGTTCGTGTTAACCCTAATGGTAAGCCGTCAGAAACGCGTTTTAAGATTTTGGAAAAGTTCGAACAAGCTACATTGATTCAGGCGAGTCCGATTACTGGTCGAACTCACCAAATACGAGTTCATACGCAATACACTGGTCACCCAATCGCTTGGGATGATCGCTACGGTGATCGTCGCTTTGATGCTTACACAGGTCAAGTTGGTTTAGATCGTTTGTTCCTACACGCGGCAAACATCAAGTTCCAACACCCATCAAATGATGAGTGGATGGAAATCAACGCACCGATGGAACCGAAACTAGAAAAAGTGTTGGCGGGTTTAAGAAACGCGTAACCATGTTTTCCTCGCGGATGCAAAAGGGAGCCTGTGGCTCCCTTTTATCGTATTTGGGTTAAAGGACATCGAGTCCTTGAACATGCAACATATCAATCAAATCAATCAATGGTAGTCCGACAAGTGTGTTCGGGTCTTTACCGACTAATTTCGTAAACAAGCAAATTCCCATGCCTTCGCTTTTAAAGCTGCCTGCGCAGTAAAAAGGTTCTTCCCTGTCGACGTAGCGTTCGATTTGTTCAAGTGTTAAATCTCTAAAGTGCACCTCGAAAGAATCAAAGCCGACTTCTGTATGGTTTGTGACGGTGTTATGTACCGCAAGACCAGTATAGAAAGTGATGACTTTTCCACTTTGAGCCAAAAGTTGATTTATCGCGTTATCTCTATTTAAAGGCTTGCCAACGATTTCACCATTAATGACACAAACTTGGTCACTGCCGATAACTAAACTTGCTTTATCCGTCTGGCAAGATATTGCTTTCTCTTGGGCCAGTCTCTGTACAAGTTCAGTTGGCGTTTCTTGGTCAAAAGGTGTTTCATCGCAATCAGGTGGTAAACAAACGAATGGTAGTGAGAGCTTTTCAAGCAGTTGTTTACGAAAAGGGGAAGTTGAGGCTAAAACCAGTTGGTAATTTTTCATTTTGAATTACAATTCGTGGGAGCATTTCCAATAGGATAATCGATCAAAAATGATTCTGGCTAATGCTCTGTATGTTAAGCGTAAAAAAGTACAACTTTTTTGCCTTTTTCTTTGACTAATTTTGATTTGGAAGATAATATTCGCGCCCTATGCAAAAGGTAAAAATACCGCGAACGGTTGACCCAGCTAAAGCTGCACAGAAACGATTGGATTACGATGGCATCATCCAAGCTAGTCTTTTCAAGCGCTTAGTGGAAACAACTGAAGGCGTAAAACGCGACGCAGAAGTCTCATTGTCATTTGGGATGGATGAACAGCGACTCGTTGTTATCTCTGGTAAAGCTAACATCGAAGTCGATTTAGAGTGTCAGCGTTGTAATGAGGTATTCGCACATGAGTGCGAAGTTGAATTCCTTTCTACTCCTTACTACGGTGAGAAAACAGAACAGGAAGCACCAGAAATTTATGATTTGGTAGATCTAAATGAATATGGTGAATTAGACCTCATACAACTTGTTGAAGACGAGTTCATCTTAGCATTACCTCAAATTGCGATGCACGATGAAGCGGATTGTAGCGTTGATTCAAATAACATGGTTTTTGGTGAGATTCCTGAAGAAATTGAGGAAGAAAAACCGAATCCATTCGACGTTTTGAAAAGTCTGAAAAAGTAATAGGTGTGGTAGCCGATTCTTCTTCAGGTTTTTAACCCAATAGTATAGGAGTAGGGTCAATGGCCGTACAGAAAAACCGTAAAACTCGTTCTAAGCGCGGTATGCGTCGTTCACACGATGCACTAACTACAGCTGCTCTATCTGTAGACGCGACTTCTGGTGAAACTCACCTACGCCACAACGTAACTGCTGAAGGTTACTACCGTGGTCAAAAGGTTATCAACAAGTAAGGTTGAACCTTTGCAAAGTATTACCGTTGCACTTGATGCAATGGGCGGGGATTTCGGTCCACGCGTAACAGTGCCTGCCGCCGTGCAGGCACTGTCTCATTTCCCAGAGCTAAAAGTGATTCTTATTGGTGATCAATCTCTGATCACGTCTCAATTATCTCAACTCGGTACCTCGACCAGTTCTCGCTTGACTATTCTTCACAGCGAGAAAGTTATCTCGAACTCAGAAAAACCTTCATTGGCGTTACGTAATAGCCAAAATAGTTCTATGCGTATGGCTATCGATTTGGTTTCTGAGCAGAAAGCGGATGCTTGTGTTAGTGGTGGCAACACCGGTGCATTAATGGCACTATCGCGTTTCATTCTTAAGTTACTTCCTGGCATTGAACGTCCTGCTTTAGTTTCCGCTTTACCGACGATTACCGGAAAGCGCACTTGGATGCTAGATCTGGGGGCGAATGTATCGTGCGATGCTGATAGCTTGTTCCAATTTGCTGTAATGGGCAGTGCATTAGCTGAAGAACACTTGGGTCGTCCTCCTCGCGTTGCTGTGCTCAATATTGGCGCAGAAGAGATTAAAGGTAACGATTTAGTCAAACGTTGCGCAGAAATGCTTTCTCAGACCGATGCGATTAACTTTGTCGGTTATATTGAAGGTAATCAAATTTTGCATGATGTTGCTGACGTCATTGTTTGTGATGGATTTGTCGGCAACGTATGCTTGAAAGCCAGTGAGGGAACAGCTCAACTTTTTATCGAAAAAATTAAAACCAGCATAATGGCATCAACGATAAAGGGTTGGATAGCTAGAAAGTTGTTTTCTAGGCTGTTTAATGAACTAAAAACACTGAACCCCGACCAGTATAACGGCGCAAGTTTGCTAGGATTGCGCGGCATTGTCATAAAAAGCCATGGAAGTGCGGATGTATCTGCGATTGTCAATGCACTTGGCGAGGCAGTACACGAGGTCAAACGACAAGTACCAAGCCGTATTAGCGATCGTTTGGAAGCGGTTTTACTCGAGAGGCATTATTAGTCTTCATGTATAGCAAAATTTTAGGTACTGGCAGCTACCTGCCATCTCAGGTGCGTACAAACGCAGATCTAGAGAAAATGGTAGATACAAGTGATGAGTGGATCGTTGCTCGCACGGGTATTAAAGAGCGTCGAATTGCTGCAGAAAACGAGACTGTAGCAGACATGGCATTCTACGCAGCTGAAAACGCTATCGATATGGCGGGTATTGATAAAAACGATATCGACCTGATTATCGTAGCCACAACGAGCAGTAGCCATACTTTCCCTTCATCTGCGTGTCAGGTGCAGGCAAAGCTTGGCATTAAAGGTTGTCCAGCTTTTGACTTAGCCGCTGCTTGTTCTGGTTTTGTGTACGCATTATCTGTTGCAGACCAACATATCAAATCTGGTATGTGCAAAAACGTACTTGTGATTGGTTCAGATGCTTTGTCTAAAACGTGTGATCCGACAGACCGTTCAACCATTATCCTATTTGGTGATGGTGCCGGAGCCGTTGTCGTAGGCGCTAGCCAAGAGCCTGGCATTATCTCTACCCACATATACTCGGATGGTCAATTCGGAGAGCTTCTAAGCCTACCTGTACCTGTGCGGGGGCAAGATGCGGATAAATGGCTTCATATGGCTGGGAACGAAGTATTCAAAGTCGCTGTCACTCAGCTATCGAAACTAGTAAAAGATACGCTTGAAGCCAACAACATGCATAAGTCTGAACTAGACTGGCTAGTGCCGCACCAAGCGAACTACCGCATTATTTCAGCGACAGCGAAGAAACTTTCGATGTCACTAGACCAAGTCGTGATTACACTTGATAAACACGGCAACACATCAGCTGCGACGGTGCCAACAGCACTAGATGAAGCGGTACGTGATGGTCGTATTAAACGCGGTCAAACTCTGCTTCTTGAAGCGTTTGGCGGCGGATTCACTTGGGGCTCGGCCCTTGTTAAGTTCTAAGTTTCACAAGAATTCAAAATTTAAGGTGCACTTGGTGCATCTTATTTCTTTTTACTTTGCTTAAAGGAAAACAACATGAGCAAGTTTGCTATCGTATTTCCAGGTCAAGGTTCTCAAGCTGTAGGTATGCTTGCAGAACTAGGCGAACAATATGACGTAGTAAAACAAACATTTGCAGAAGCATCTGACGCACTAGGTTACGATCTATGGGCGCTTGTTCAAAATGGACCTGCAGAAGATTTAAACGAGACTTTCCGTACTCAACCAGCTTTGCTAGCTTCATCTGTTGCAATCTGGCGTGTATGGCAGGAACTTGGCTTAGAGCAACCAGCAAACCTAGCTGGTCACAGCCTAGGTGAGTACTCAGCACTTGTATGTGCGGGTGTTATTGACTTTAAAGAAGCCATCAAGCTGGTTGAATTACGTGGTCAACTTATGCAAGAAGCAGTACCAGCTGGTACTGGCGCAATGTACGCGATTATCGGTTTGGCTGATGATGCGATTGCAAAAGCGTGTGAAGACGCAGCGCAAGGCGAAGTGGTCTCTCCAGTAAACTTTAACTCGCCTGGTCAAGTCGTTATCGCTGGTAGCAAAGACGCAGTAGAGCGAGCTGGTGCGCTATGTAAAGAAGCTGGTGCGAAGCGTGCGCTTCCTCTTCCTGTTTCAGTACCTTCACACTGTGCACTTATGAAGCCAGCAGCGGAAAAACTTGCTGTAGCTCTCGAGTCTATCGAATTTAACTCACCACAGCTGCCAGTTATCAACAACGTTGATGTGGTTGCTGAGACAGATCCTGCAAAAATCAAAGATGCGCTTGTTCGTCAGCTACATAGCCCAGTTCGTTGGACTGAGACAGTTGAACTGATGCACGAACAAGGCGTAGAAAATCTTCTTGAGCTTGGTCCTGGTAAAGTTTTAACAGGTCTAACAAAACGTATCGTGAAAACGCTAACTGCAGCCGCAGTGAATGATATCGCATCGCTAGACGCTGCGAAGTAATCCATCAAGCGATAAATTTGCGATAAGAAAAGGAAACACAACATGATGAATCTAGAAGGTAAGATCGCGCTAGTTACCGGCGCAAGCCGTGGTATTGGCCGCGCGATCGCGGAACTTCTTGTCGAGCGAGGTGCTACGGTTATCGGTACTGCTACTTCTGAAAGTGGTGCGGCTGCTATCAGCGAGTATCTTGGTGATAACGGTAAAGGCTTAGCGCTTAACGTGACTGATGTCGAGTCTATCGAAGCGACATTAAAAACGATCAACGAAGAATTTGGTGTGATCGATATTCTGGTGAATAACGCTGGTATTACTCGTGACAACCTATTGATGCGCATGAAAGATGATGAGTGGAACGACATCATCGATACCAACCTAACGCCAATCTACCGCATGTCTAAAGCGGTTTTACGCGGTATGATGAAAAAACGTGCGGGTCGTATCATCAACGTAGGCTCTGTTGTTGGTACCATGGGTAATGCTGGTCAAACTAACTACGCAGCAGCGAAAGCGGGCGTGATTGGTTTTACTAAATCAATTGCTCGTGAAGTTGCGTCTCGTGGTGTAACAGTGAACACTGTTGCTCCTGGTTTCATCGAAACTGACATGACTAAGGCACTAAATGATGACCAACGTGCGGCAACATTGTCGAACGTGCCAGCAGGTCGTTTAGGTGACCCACGTGAAATTGCATCAGCAGTAGTTTTCCTTGCTTCTCCTGAAGCAGCGTACATTACTGGTGAAACTTTGCATGTAAATGGTGGCATGTACATGGTTTAATGCGACAGTTTATGCAAAATAAGCTATTTTACATTGTGAAAAATAGCCTATAGTTGCAGTTAACTGTCATGAACTTGTCATGCTTATGCGCAAGATTTGTGCATGATTTAAGTCAAAAATGTATTGAAATTCGGTTAAATTCGCTAATTTTGTGGTTTGACCAGCAAGGACCCCCTTGCAACTTTCAATAGTTCGAATAAACTACGGAATCATCGCATTAGGCGAAATCTGTAAAGGAAAAGAAAAATGAGCAACATCGAAGAACGCGTAAAGAAAATCATTGTTGAACAGCTAGGTGTAGACGAAGCAGAAGTTAAAAACGAAGCTTCTTTCGTTGACGATCTAGGTGCTGATTCTCTAGACACTGTAGAACTAGTTATGGCTCTAGAAGAGGAATTCGACACTGAGATTCCTGACGAAGAAGCTGAGAAGATCACTACTGTTCAAGCTGCAATCGACTACGTAAACAGCGCTCAGTAATTAGCTCTCCCAGGCGGTCTCCTAGACCGCCTGTGTTCTTTCTAACTTCTTCTATCCTCTCATAGAAATATTCAATTCCCGGAGAATTATATCGTGTCCAAGCGTCGTGTAGTTGTCACTGGCATGGGTATGTTGTCACCGGTAGGCAACACAGTAGAATCATCTTGGAAAGCCCTGCTAGAAGGTCAAAGTGGTATCGTAAATATCGAGCACTTTGATACTACGAACTTCTCAACTCGTTTTGCAGGTCTTGTTAAAGATTTCGATTGCACAGAGTACATGTCTAAAAAAGATGCTCGTAAGATGGACCTTTTCATCCAGTACGGCATTGCAGCGGGTATTCAAGCTCTTGATAACTCTGGCTTACAAATTACCGAAGAAAATGCGGCTCGAGTTGGTGTTGCTATCGGCTCAGGCATTGGCGGTCTTGACCTTATCGAAACTGGCCATACTGCATTAGTAGACAAAGGCCCTCGCAAAGTTAGCCCATTTTTTGTTCCTTCGACCATTGTAAACATGGTTGCAGGTAACCTATCTATCATGCGTGGTCTTCGTGGTCCAAATATCGCGATTTCTACCGCATGTACTACTGGCCTGCATAATATCGGCCATGCAGCACGTATGATTGCCTACGGCGATGCAGATGCGATGGTTGCTGGTGGTGCAGAAAAAGCTTCTACGCCTCTTGGCATGGCTGGCTTCGGTGCAGCTAAAGCACTATCTACTCGTAATGAAGAGCCTCAAAAAGCGTCTCGCCCATGGGATAAAGGCCGTGATGGTTTTGTTCTAGGTGATGGTGCTGGCATGATGGTGCTTGAAGAGTACGAACACGCAAAAGCACGTGGCGCGAAGATTTACGCAGAACTGGTTGGTTTTGGTATGTCTGGTGATGCTTACCACATGACTTCTCCAAGCGAAGATGGCTCTGGTGGTGCACTTGCGATGGAAGCGGCAATGCGTGACGCGAACATCACAGGTACCCAAGTAGGTTATGTGAATGCTCACGGTACATCTACTCCTGCTGGCGACGTTGCAGAAATCAAGGGCGTGAAACGTGCTCTTGGTGAAGAAGGTGCGAAGCAAGTACTTGTATCATCAACTAAGTCTATGACTGGTCACCTATTAGGTGCAGCAGGCTCTGTTGAAGCAATTATCACGGTTATGTCTTTGGTTGACCAAATCGTTCCGCCAACCATTAACCTTGATGATCCAGAAGAAGGTCTAGACATCGACCTTGTGCCGCATACAGCGCGCAAAGTTGAAGGTATGGAATACGCTATCTGTAACTCGTTTGGCTTTGGTGGTACAAACGGTTCTTTGATCTTCAAAAAGTTCGCTGAGTAACACTATCTAACCTTATTTAGATAAGCGAAACTTGTATTCTAACGGCTCGATGCTTAGCATTGAGCCGTTTTGTTTTATTTGTTGTCTGCTAATTTGAAGGTACGTGAATGTTTTGGGTAAATGGAGTTCCGCAAACGCATGTAGAGCTAGGTGATCGCTCATTCCAATACGGTGATGGAGGCTTTACCACCATCCTGACCCAAAATGGAGAGTTGGTTTACTGGCAGGAGCATACTGAGCGCATGAGTGCTTGCCTTGACGCTTTGAAGATCTCTTCACCTGACTGGAAAGTTGTGCATGGTTGGGCAAGCAAAGCGGTTTTATCTGACGCACGAGCGGGGGTGAAGATTCACGTTAGCCGCGGTATTGGCGGGCGAGGGTATAGCCCTAATGGGATTAAAGGCCCTATCGTGACGATTTCCAATTTTGCATTTCCTTCTCATTATTCATCTTGGCAAGAACAAGGTGTGGACTTGGGCGTTTGTAATACTCGTCTAGGGATTCAACCTTTACTTGCGGGACATAAGCACAACAACCGTTTAGAGCAGATTCTCGCCAAGGCTGAAATCGACAATACAGAGTTTGCAGATGCAATAACGTTAAATGTGCAAAACCATGTCATTGAAACTACAATGGCCAACCTTTTTTGGGTTAAAGGTAATAAAGTATTTACGCCGGAGCTGACCTTATCAGGCGTTACGGGCGTAATGCGTCGTAAGGTGCTTGAGTTACTTAAAGTAAGTCATATTGAAGTCATCGAGGGGCGTTTTATACTTCCAGATTTGCTGAGTGCTGACGAGGCTTTCATGTGTAACTCAATATTAGGTGTCGCACCTATTCGCAGCATAGTGACATCGAACTCTAAGACTATATTTCCGATAGGAAAATTGACTCAACGACTGCAAGGGAATTTAACTACGTGATTAAAAAACTGTTGGCTTTTGTTGTGCTGATCGCAGTGATAGGCGCAGCAGCTGTTTTTTATATAATTTCACAGGCTAAACAATACGTTGAAAAGCCTATTCTATTGGAACAACCTCAGCTGTTTACTGTAGAAAGTGGTACAAGCTTTCATCATGTCATGCGCGCCTTAGTTGAAGGTGAGGTGATTGAAACATCGGAGTACATCCGTTTAATTCCTCACTTATATCCAGAATTGTTGCAAGTGCGAGCGGGTACTTACCAACTTGAGCCTGGTATGTCACTTTCGCAAACATTGGAGCATCTGAATACTGGAAAAGAATACCAGTTTGCGATCACTTTTGTTGAAGGCAGCCGCTTTTCTGAATGGGTAGATCAACTAAAAAGTGCTCCTTATTTAAAGCATGATTTAACCGATCTTTCAGAAAAAGAAATGGCTGCGAAGCTCGGAATTGAGAGAGAAAAGCTAGAAGGGTTGTTTTTAGCAGAAACCTACCATTACACAGCGGGTGCGAGTGAAAGCCAGTTATTAAAACGAGCGCATCGAAAACTCAATAAAATACTGGATGCTAACTGGGAAGCGCGTCAAGAAAAGCTGCCATTACAGGACAAATATGAAGCCTTGATTCTCGCGTCTATCATCGAGAAAGAGACGGCTATTGATTCTGAGCGTGAGCGCGTCGCTTCTGTGTTTATCAACCGATTGAACAAACGCATGCGGTTACAAACTGATCCGACAGTTATTTATGGTATGGGTGACGCCTACGATGGCAACATTCGTAAGAAAGATTTGCGTACGCCGACACCATATAACACCTATACCATCAATGGATTGCCACCAACACCGATTGCGATGGCTGGTGAAGCTTCCATTGAAGCGGCTTTGAATCCAGAAAGCAGCAACTATTTATATTTTGTAGCAAGTGGAAAGGGCGGACATGTATTCTCGAAATCCCTTGCTGAGCACAACCGTGCTGTTCGTGCCTATTTAAGAGAACTAAGAAAGAACAAATGATGAAAGCAAACTTTATTGTCGTTGAAGGCCTAGAAGGCGCGGGTAAAAGCACTGCGATTAAAACCGTTTTAGATACGCTAAAAGCGGCCGGTATTGAGGATATCGTAAATACCCGTGAGCCAGGAGGCACACCGCTAGCAGAAAAAATGCGCGCTCTGGTGAAAGAAGAGCACGAAGGTGAAGAACTTAAGGACATGACGGAGTTGCTTCTTCTGTACGCTGCACGTGTTCAGTTGGTTGAGAACGTGATCAAACCAGCTTTGGAAAACGGTCAGTGGGTGGTTGGTGACCGACACGATATGTCGTCGCAAGCTTATCAAGGTGGTGGCCGTCAGATTGACGCATCGTTAATGAAAAATCTCCGGGATACAACGCTTGGTGATTTTAAACCTGCTCTCACTCTCTATATGGATATTGACCCTCGTGTTGGGCTTGAGCGTGCACGTGGGCGTGGTGAGTTAGATCGTATAGAGAAGATGGATATTAGTTTCTTCGAGCGTACACGTGAGCGTTATTTGGAGATTGCTCATGCCGATCCTTCCATCGTTATCATTAACGCAGAACAGGCGATTGAAGGCGTGTCGCGTGATATTCGGGACGCTCTAAACGAGTGGCTAGCTCGTCAATAAGTGAAACGTAAATTTAGGTGACTCATGTTAAATGATTATCCATGGCTACAGCCAATATGGGATAACCTCAAAGTAGGGTTAGAGTCGGACAGAATACCAGGTGCGCTTTTATTACAAAGCGAGCAGGGCTTGGGCATCGAAAAACTTATCGAGTTTTTTAGCCAAGCACTTCTTTGCCAAAATTACGCGAGTGAAGCATGCGGTTTTTGTCATAGCTGCCAGCTAAATCAATCTCAAAACCACCCTGATTTACACTGGATCAAGCCAGAGAAAGAAGGAAAGGCGATAACGGTGGACCAAATTCGCGCTTGTAACCGTCTAGCTCAGGAATCATCTCAGCTTAATGGTTACCGCCTATTTGTAATAGAACCGGCGGACTCTATGAACGAGTCGGCATCGAATGCGCTGTTAAAGACGCTAGAAGAGCCTGGGGCAAAGTGCTTGTTTTTGCTCGTTACCCACAATCAGGAGCGTCTGCTCCCAACGATTCGTAGCCGTTGCCAACACTGGGTTGTTGCGCCTCCGTCAGCGGAACAAGCGATGCAATGGATGCACGAACAAGGGGCGAAGCAAGTTCCTGCTTATGCCTTAAAACTGAATATGGGCTCTCCAATAAAAACATTGGATGCGTTAAATAATGGTGAGCTCGAAGCTTACTTGGCTTTTGAACGCAGTTTTATTAAGGCAATGTCTTCGCCTGTTTCAGACGTTTCTGAGTGTGCTTCTTTAATCGCTAAACACTCAGAGCAATCACTAGACTGGGCATGGTATTTACTGACAGATGCTCAGAAAGCGCAGTTTGGTGTATCAGAAGCTCAAATGCTTCCGGGCGCGACAAAGTTCCAACCGGACAACTATAACGGTTTGTACTCATCAGCGAAGGCGCTGATGAACCTGAAAGCTCAGGTGCAAGCCTTTCCTGGCCTGAACCTTGAGCTACTATCAATGAATTGGTTAATTGAATCACGAGAGGCATTATGTTCGTAGATTCTCATTGTCATTTAGACAAATTGAATTACGACGATCTCCACATCAATGTGGAAGACGTTATTAACAAAGCTAAACAAGCAAACGTAACTGAGCTACTTTCTGTTGGAGTAACGCTGGATTCTTTCCCGAAAATGATGGAAATGATCGAGCCTTATGACAATGTTTATGCTTCGTGCGGTGTGCACCCACTTGATGTTGAAAGCGACTTTTCGATGGACGTATTGCGCCACCATGCGTCGAATGCAAAAGTCGTCGCTATTGGCGAAACGGGTTTAGATTATCATTACAAGCCCGAAACGGCCGCGTTACAGAAAGAGCGCTTTGAGCAACACGTTGATCTTGCAGTGGAGCTCAACAAACCTTTAATTATCCATACCAGAAACGCACGTGCGGATACTCTAGATATTTTGCGTAAGGGTGGGGCAGAGAAATGTGGTGGTGTTATCCATTGTTTTACAGAAGATCTTCCATTTGCTGAAGCTGCACTGGAGCTGGGGTTTTATATTTCTATCTCGGGGATTGTTACTTTCCGTCAAGCTACAGAGTTAAAAGAAGTGGTGAAGACTCTACCTTTAGAGAAGCTTCTTATTGAGACAGATTCTCCTTACTTGGCTCCTGTCCCTCATCGTGGCAAAGAGAATCAACCCGCTTATGTTGTCGAAGTCGCTTCTTATATTGCGCAACTCAAATCGTGCTCTCTTTCTGAAGTGGCACAAAAAACCACCGAAAACTTCCGAAATCTTTTTTTGCGATGAAAAAATAATAAGAGCATAAAAAAGGAGCTTAGGCTCCTTTTTTGTTGATAAAAACAACAGATACGCTCACGAGTTTAATGTTTACTAAAAATGTTGATTTAATAACATTCAAAAATCACAAATGTAATTTTGTTACTAAAAATAACATTGAGGCGTATTTTATTTACGCCTTAAAATTAATTATATAAATAATTAATTCTTTATAAAACAGTAATATAAGTGCAATGCAAACCTTTTCATCGGCTGTTTTTGGGTGTGATCCAAGACTTGTTTTGAAACTAAATTTCGTAACTGTGTGGAAAGTTTGAGGGTCATCAATATATATTTAGAGCCGGAAAATATAATGCAGTTGTGGTTACATTTTCATTGGGTGCTAACCTTTAGGCTACGGGGGTGTGCCGTTAGTGCCCAAATAATACTTATAAATTTATCAGGAGCATAAACATGTTTAAGAACCTTTTTGCTAACCTGCAAAAAGTTGGTAAGGCTCTGATGCTTCCAGTATCAGTTTTACCAGTTGCAGGTATTTTATTAGGTGTGGGTGCTGCCCATCTAAGCTTTATTCCAGAGATCGTTTCTAATCTTATGGAACAAGCTGGTGGTTCAGTATTCGGCCAAATGGCACTTCTATTTGCAGTAGGTGTAGCTCTAGGCTTCACTAACAACGACGGTGTTGCAGGTCTTGCAGCTATCGTTGGTTACGGCATCATGACGGCAACGCTAGGTGTAATGGCGGGCGTTATGGGTGTTGAGAAAATCGATACAGGTGTACTAGGTGGTATCCTTGTCGGTGGTGTGGCTGCTTGGGCATTCAACCGTTTCTTCAAAATCCAACTTCCAGAGTACCTTGGCTTCTTCGCTGGTAAGCGCGCAGTGCCAATCATCACTGGTTTTGCTGCGATCATCCTAGGTGTTATCCTTTCTGTTATCTGGCCACCAATTGGCGGTGCAATTTCTGCATTCTCTGATTGGGCTGCACACCAAAACCCACAGCTAGCATTCGGTATCTACGGTGTTGTTGAGCGTTCTCTAATCCCATTCGGTCTACACCACGTATGGAACGTACCGTTCTTCTTCGAAGCAGGTTCTTGTGTTAACGCTGCCGGTGAAGCTCAAAATGGTGTACTAACTTGTTACCTAGTTGCTGATGAAGCATCTCGTGCTGCTGGTAATGGCTTCGGTCAGCTAGCGGGTGGTTACATGTTCAAGATGTTCGGTCTACCAGCTGCAGCAATCGCAATTGCTCATTGTGCTAAACCAGAAAACCGTGCAAAAGTAATGGGTATCATGGCGTCAGCTGCACTGACTTCATTCCTAACTGGTATTACTGAGCCAATCGAATTCTCATTCCTATTCGTTGCTCCACTACTATACGGTATCCACGCTCTACTAGCTGGTTCTGCATACATCGTTTCGAACACTCTAGGCTTTGTACACGGTACTTCTTTCTCTCACGGTCTGATCGACTTCCTAGTTCTATCTGGTAACGCTCAGAAGATGGTGCTAATGATTGCCGTTGGTCTAGTTTACGCAGTAATTTACTACGTAGTGTTCCGTGGTGTAATCACAGCGCTTGACCTAAAAACACCTGGCCGTGAAGATGAAACGGAAAGTGCAGCTGTAACTTCTGGCTCTGATATGGGCGGTGAACTGGTTGCAGCGTTTGGCGGTAAAGCTAACATTACTGGTCTAGATGCATGTATCACACGTCTACGTGTAGCAGTTGCAGATACAGCAGCTGTTGACCAAGACAAGCTAAAACAACTAGGCGCTGCTGGTGTTGTAGTTGTAGCTGGTGGTGTACAGGCTATCTTCGGTACTAAGTCTGATAACCTAAAAACTGAAATGGATGAGTGGATTCGTAACCACGGTTAATCGCAGTCATTCATAGTAATGCATAAAAGGAGGCTTCGGCCTCCTTTTTTAGTTCCTATTTTATTAACTGACAGTTCCTTTTTAGTGTGATCCTAAACTCATCTTTACTTTTGTCAGCTTTTTCATACATCGAGCTTACCCATCGTTGACATATTGATATGCCATTATGTTTGAATAGCGAATAATGTTTTTTTGAATAATTGATAACGTGTATGAAGAACAAATTCATTTTAGTTTTGGGACTAGTTTCTAGTACGGCAATGGCGGCAAGCGAACCAACGGATCTATCAGTTGGTATGGCTGTCGATCAACAATTAAGTGTTGTTGTAGAGTTAGATAACAAATATCGTGGCATTATCGGAAACGATGGTATGGCGTTTGATTACATCGCTAAGCGTGGAACATTCGATCAAAACATGCCTGTGACTTGGTATGTCGGCGTTGGTGGCTGGTATGAATGGGATGACGAGTTTGGTGTGAGAGTACCACTTGGTGTGAACTGGGATTTATCACGCGGCTGGGACCTTTATGGTCAAATACACCCAGAGCTAGATCTTTACAAAGGTGCTGACTTGCAACTTGGCGGCGCCGTTGGCATCAAGTACAGTTTCTAGAATTGAACTAATGTATGTACAAAAAACGCCGGTAACTACCGGCGTTTTTTTATATGGAACTTAACGTTCTATTGTTTATCCATGGCTCGCTTGATGCAAACGGCAGCGCCGCCCCAAGTGATACCTAAACCAATAACCATCATAATAATTGCGCTGATTGTCATTTTGCTGTCTCCTTGCGGTTCACTGCGTTGATCACTAGACCAAAGATAAAGAGTGCGGCGATAAGTGCCCAGCCTAAAGTTAGATCATAGCCACCGTAGCCTTCAGTAATTAGGGCGTATAGCTTGGTCGCTAAGATAATGGCGAGCATGATTGGTGTAACGAAGCGTAAGCAGATCTCGAACCATTGACCAACAGAGAAATCAGAGCGCTCGTTAACGTAATTACGTACTTCTGGCACGCGCTTCAATAGCCACGCCATCAAGACAATCTCAACCAGACCACCAACCATGATGCCAACGTTGTTTGCAAAGTGGTCTACTAGATCGAGTAGCAGCAGACCGCCATTGGTAGCAAACGCCATAGAGACAACGAAGCCAATACCAATCACAACATTTGCAGCTTTTTTACGGCTCCACTTCAGCTTGTCGATAATGGCTGAAGTTACGGCTTCCATAATTGAAATATGCGAACTTAGACCAGCAACCACCAGTGCAAAGAAGAACAGTGGACCAAGAATATATGGGGCAGGTAGTAGGTTAATTGCCGCAGGTAAAGTAACAAAAGCCAAGCCAACGCCTGCAGATACCACCTCTGTTAACGGCTTACCTTGCTCTTGAGCCATGTAACCCAATACTGAGAAGATCATGATGCCGGCTAGGATCGAGAAGCCACAGTTGATCAACACGGTCATAAACGCGTTATTCGTTATGTCCGACTTTTCTGGTAGGTAGCTAGAGTAAGCTAGCATGATGGCGAAGCCGATACTTAGCGTAAAAAAGATCTGACCATATGCCGCTGCCCATACTTTCACATCCCAAATTTTGCTGAAATCGGGTTCGAACATGTAGTTCACGCCATCTAGAGCTCCTGGCAAGAAAATCATACGTCCGATTAAGAAAATCACCATCAAGAATAGGATTGGCATCATAATTTTAGATGCTCGTTCAATTCCTGATTTCACGCCTTTGGCAATAGCGGTGTAAGTAATTGCCCAAGCAATCACCATGGATAAAGCAATCTTCCATTGAATACTGCCTAAGTCTGTTGGTGAGTTGTCACCTAGCTTTAGGTATTCACTAAAGAAAAATGCGTTGGTATCGGTTCCCCAACCTTGAGTGAACGACAACCCAAAGTAAGAAATCGACCAACCGATAACAGCCACATAGTAAACGGCAATAACTGCAGCCACACCAACTTGGAACCAGCCAAGCCATTCAAATTTAGAATGAATTTTCGCAAGTGTTTTTGGTGCCGAGCCTCGGTATTTTTGTCCCATACTGAACTCAAGGATCATAAATGGAATACCGGCAGTGATCATGGCAAAAATGTAAGGAATAAAAAATGCGCCGCCACCGTTTTCATAGGCCATGTATGGGAAACGCCAAATGTTTCCCAAACCGATAGCAGACCCAACTGCTGCTAAGATGAATCCCGCCCGGGATCCCCATTGTTCTCGCTTCATATTTGACTCCTATAAGACTCCCTGAGGAATGAAGCTCTCTACGTAACACAGTAATAATTGCGCAAATAGTTGGAAGAAAGGACCGCTGTTATCCATCAGATTTTCTATCCTTAATTCTAACTTCTTATAATTTTATAGAGCTATATTCTGGTTACTGTAAGAGAAAGTAGATTATTAATCTTAAAATTTTGATGTGTGTTTGATAAAACTGAAATATTTATCTGTTTTCACTGATCAGACTAACTTCTAATAATACTTAGCGCAATAGAATCTAAATGTTAATTCAGATGCGTTGTCTGGTTTTAATCTTGTTAAATTTGAGTTTGATTGTGGTTTTATGTGGGTGTGTGGTTGTTTGTCTGGAATAAATGACTGGGATCTAATAATTGCTTTGGTGTTTAAGACTATTTTGATTAATTAGGGCGTACGGCTATCTTTTGTGCACCTATCTAGATGATGCTTCGTTACTTTGCCAAACAATGGTGTTTAGACGATATCCTTTATCGGCTCTGTGCAGGACTCGTTCAGCGTTCTTTGTGACGCGTCCTATAAAGGAACATGCATAAAAATTAGAAGCGGAAACTAAAACCGACATTTGATTGGAATTGGTTCATCCAATCAGTATCGAACTTAATGATACAGTTTGAGCCGTCATTAGGTAGAGTACAGGCGCCAGATGTATCGTTATCAACGACCGTTCCTAACCATCTCAGTTGGGCTGTTAATGCAAAGTTCTTTGAAAATTCATATTCCAGCCCTGCAAAAGCGCTAGCCGAAAATCCGTATTTTTTGTCTACCCAATCCACATCGGCGTAAGAAGCGCCCAAACCTACACCGATATAGGTTTGCCATTTTTCTGCGACAGGATAGTACATGCTGCTTTGGAAGTGCAGATAATGGATATCTGCCGAGTTGGACAGCTTTTCAAGTTCCGTCGATTGATTGGAGTAAAACAATCCGATCCTTCCTTTTTCTAAGGGAGTCTCGACTGAAAGAGCGTAATTCACTGCGGGGTCGAGATCGTATGTATTACCACTTTCATCCTCTACTTGGCCGCCTCCTGTATAGCCTATGTATGGTGTAACGATGATATTCGCTTGTGCATTGATAGCAGTACTCATCATCATGATTCCTACTAGCCAGCTGAGTTTTTGGTTCATGCCCTATCTCCTTATTATGACTAAGCTAATTGTGATGGGTTAGTCAAAATTGCGCGACTAAATTAAGCAAATCTTGAACATATTTCACACCGGTGTTATTAATTTGTTACATATTAAGGAGGTGTTTATGGAACACGATCTAAAATCCGCATTAATCATTGTGGTGACTGTTTTTGCAGTGCTTTTGTCATTTGGCATCATTGCTATTACAACAGCTTAAGATAACCACTTTTACCAAACGTTTTAACAAAATGGCGTGAGCCTATGATACGTAACAGCGGTATAATCACAGAAAGCCATGAAGAGCTTGATGTAAAAGTTTATGAGCACTTTAGGCATGGTAAAACTGCTTTAGTCACGCAAGGTGGAGGGCAGAGAGGGATTTTTACCGCTGGCGTTTTAGACGCCTTTTTACTTTCCAACTTCGATCCTTTCGATGAATTCTATGGCACCTCTGCCGGAGCACTCAACTTATGTTCTTACTTGTGTCGTCAACATGGCATGGGCAAAGCTTTTATTACCGAGCTGACAACGTCTCCTGAATTTTTTAATCTTTTTCGCTATATCCGAAAGCAGCAGTACTTAGGTTTAGAGTGGGCATTAGAACGGATTCAAGATTTCCCATACAAGCTTGACCTTGATTTAGGGCGCAGTGCATTGGGAAAACGAGGAGCGTTTGCTGCGGTAACGAATATAGAGACGCTATCAGATCAATATCTACCAATCTTGGATGACTCGTGGTTTAACACTATGCTAGCGACGTGTGCGATTCCCAAGTTGTACCACGGACCTGTCGACGTAAATGGCAATAAGTTTGTTGATGGCGGCGTGTCTGCCTCTATCCCTGTACAAGAAGCGTGGCGTCAGAATGCTCGCAACATTATTGTCATTCGCACAGAGCCGTTTTCAGAGATTGAAGCGAGAGCCCAAAGTGAAGTAGGGGATGTGCCTGTCGAATGGTATCGGGAGTCTATCAACTCAGTACAGCAATCATGGCAGCAAAAAGTGAATCAGTGGAAGCTGGATTGGGCGTCGTTCTTCCAACAAAAAATTAATGCAGCACATCAATCGAAGCTTGCAGGGAAAATGCTGTTAAATGGAGGCCGTTGGTTGTTCGGTGCCGATAACTTGTATCGTTTAAGTCATCTGATTGGTGAGAATTTTGATTCAGGTTTAGCCGACATGCTGATGATTCATTATCAAACATTTGAGCTCACTCAGGCCTTTATATCTGCTCCACCTGACGACACTTTTATTTTACAAGTTGCGCCTAAAGAGGGACTTCGTTCTTCTTCTTTGTTAAGTGACCAAGAGTCACTAGAGCATGACTATCAACTTGGGCTTCAAGCTGGGTTTAACCTAGTTCAACTCTATGACCAGCTAGATGTTGAAATTGATGGTAGAGAGAGTGCATAAACCTTCTTACGTTCACGATGTGCGCAATATACAAAGCATATAAATAAGGCTCCATTTTCGGAGCCTTATTTGCGGGTTCTTGTGGTTAACTCTGGTTAGGTATAACGACTACGCTTGTAGAATGCGCATGCAGTTGGTTGAGCCAACAACATCCATTACATCGCCTTGAGTAATAATGACTAAATCACCTTTGTGCAAGAACCCTTGCTCTTTAAGGCTAGTAATCGCTGCTTGAGCCGTTGGTAAACCCGCATCACTTTTTGACTCGAAATATACAGGTGTCACGCCTCGGTATAATGCTGCTCGATTTAGTGTCGATTCATTCCGTGATAAGGCAAATATTGGCAAGCCAGAGCTTAAGCGAGACATCATCAACGCAGTCCTGCCGGACTCAGTTAACGAGATCATCGCTTTAATTCCTTCCATGTGATTCGCAGAGTACATGGTTGCCATTGCGATGGTTTCTTCAGCGGTTTCGAAGGTTCTATCTAAGCGATAGGTTGATAGACTTGCCTCCGACATTTTTTCAGCCCCCACACATACTTCGGCCATGGATTTGACCGTTTCTACAGGATATTTACCTGCAGCGGTCTCTCCAGAAAGCATCACCGCGTCAGTGCCGTCTAGAACCGCATTGGCCACATCCATCACTTCAGCACGCGTTGGCATTGGGCTAGTAATCATGGACTCCATCATTTGTGTCGCAGTAATCACGATACGGTTTAAACTGCGTGCGCGGCGAATCAGTTTTTTCTGGACACCTATGAGCTCAGGGTCACCGATTTCTACACCAAGGTCACCACGTGCAACCATCACTACATCGGATGCGAGAATAATGTCGTCAATAGACTCATTGGTCGCGACGGTTTCTGCTCGTTCGACTTTAGCCACTAACATGGCTTCAAGGCCTGCATCTCTGGCTAAGCGTCGAGCGTAATGCATGTCTTCGCCGTTACGCGGGAATGAAATAGCAAGGTAGTCCACTTGAATTGCTGCGGCGGTAAGAATATCAGCTTTATCTTTCTCTGTGAGCGCATCTGCTGACAATCCGCCGCCTTTTTTGTTTATCCCTTTATTGTTGGACAATGGACCACCGACAATCACACGGGTATGAACTTTATTACCCTCTACTTTAGTAACTTGCAGCTGAACGCGTCCATCATCGAGTAATAAAATGTCATTTGGTGAAACATCTTGCGGTAGTTCTTTATAATCTAACCCTACAGATTCTTGATTGCCTTCACCTTTTGGTAAATCACTATCTAATGTGAATTTATCGCCCACATTCAAAATGACTTGGCCGTCTTTAAACGTTGATACACGGATTTTAGGGCCTTGTAAGTCACCAAGAATTGCAACCTGACGCCCAAGTCTTGCTGCAATGGTACGGACTTTGTTCGCACGTTGAATGTGGTCTTCACTGGTTCCATGTGAAAAATTCATACGGACAACGTTTGCACCGGCTTTGATGATCTCCTCAAGTATATTGTCCTTATCCGTTGAAGGACCCAGCGTAGTGACAATTTTTGTTCGTCTTAATTTGGAAGTCATAGATTCTCCGATGAATGTGTGTGTAAAGGTAACTTGAACTCTATCCTTACTTTACGCAATCGCTCTCAAGGTTAGCCTCGTTGCTGAGCCCACACCTTAAAGCTACTTGGATATAAGTATATGCACATAATGTTTACATTAAGAGTAACCCCGGTAAAACAGACAGATATTCGACAGGCAATGGCCTTATTGATAAAAATGCGCTGCTTTAAAGGCACTACTTCATAATTTAGTGAATAAAAATAAGTTATTTTTCAAACAATTTAACAGGAGTAGATTCTTCGTTATTTGATTGAATACACAAACAAACAGGTTTATACGTGATGCTTGTCACGGGGATTTATTAATTCACTTCACAATTAGTTCGCAAAGTAAAAAAATTGTCCCGTTATAGAATTTCGGAGTGCAAGATGTACATGGCTCAACCGGGCCATATTGATCATATCAAACAGGTCAATGCTGGTCGTGTATATAAACTAATTGACCTAAAAGGTCCTATTTCTCGAATTGATTTGTCCAAGCAGAGTGAGCTTGCTCCTGCTAGTATCACCAAAATCACTCGAGAATTAATTGAAGCGCACTTGATTCATGAAACGACAGTACAAGAAGCGACGAGTCGTGGTCGACCTGCTGTCGGTTTGCAGGTCAATAATGAAGGCTGGCAATTTTTGTCAATGCGTTTGGGGCGAGGTTATTTAACCATTGCTTTGCATGAGTTAGGCGGTGATGTACTGATCGATACTAAAATCGAGATACACGAGCTTGATCAAGACGATGTGCTTGAGCGCCTGCTTTACGAAATTGATGAATTCTTTCAGACTTACGCGGATCAACTTGATCGGGTTACCAGTATTGCCCTTACGCTGCCTGGTCTCGTGAACTCAGAGCAAGGTGTCGTTTTGCAGATGCCTCATTACAATGTCGAAAATCTTGCTCTTGGACCAGAGATATACAAAGCAACAGGCTTGCCAGTTTTCATTGCCAATGACACGCGAGCTTGGGCATTAGCAGAAAAGCTTTTTGGTCATTCTCAAGATAATGACAACTCCGTTCTTATCTCTATCCACCACGGTTTAGGTGCGGGCATCATTCTGGATGGGCGCGTTTTGCAAGGCCGTCACGGTAACATTGGTGAACTCGGGCATATTCAAATTGACCCAAATGGAAAACGTTGTCATTGCGGCAATATTGGCTGTTTGGAAACCGTTGCCAGTTCTCAAGCAATTCGTGAAGAAGTCGTAAGACGAATCGCTGATGGCGAAGACTCTATTCTTGCTAAACAAGAAGAAATGAGTATTGAGAGCATTTGTGAAGCCGCTGCAAACGGTGATCCTTTGGCCGTCGATGTGATTGAAAAACTTGGACGCTACTTAGGCTCTGCAATTGCTATTGTGATCAACTTATTTAACCCTGAGAAAATCTTGATCGGTGGTGTGATTAACCAAGCAAAAGATGTGCTTTATCCTGCGGTTCGTCGCTGTATCGAAGAGCAGAGTTTACCTGTTTATCACCAAGATCTTGAGCTGGTGGAGTCTCGTTTCTATAAGCAAGCCACAATGCCTGGTGCCGCGTTGATTAAGCAAGCGTTGTACGATGGTCAACTATTGATGAAGGTTGTGGAAGGTTAAGTACTTTTTAACATGATGATGTGCCTGGCTGTTGAGACTGCATTTGTAGGTGATTTAGGGTGAGACTTAACGGCTCACCCTTTTTGATCGCCTATTACTAGAAAGGGAATTTGAGTTATGTTGCATTGCTATATCTGCGCCATTCATGTAATTTCCTAAAAAGCTCAAGTAAATAAACAAAATGGCTTTCAATGTGCTGCGTGACTTTGCGTCTGATGCAAAGAGAAGTAATACGCTAAAACTGTTGTACTTTAAAGCTGTGCTCGAAAAGCCAAATATTTTAAGGTTATTTGGTTATATAACCTTGCTGTGTCTGTACTGATTTCGAGTAAAATAAGAATTATCCATAATTTAGGTAGTAGTATGTCCGGAGTGTTAAATACGGTTGACCAGCGTACAAACTTGGTTGGTGAAAATCGACTAGAGCTTCTGCTGTTCACTTTAAATAGTCGCCAATTATTTGCGATTAATGTGTTCAAAGTGAAAGAGGTCATCAAGCTTCCACCGTTAACCAAGCTCCCTGGATCGCACTACAATATTCGTGGGGTTGCTTCTCTACGAGGTGAAGCGGTACCAGTGATTGATTTACGAGGCGCAATTGGTTTTCCTGCTTTACGTGGTGAAGCGGAAGAAGAAAATTTGATCGTGACAGAGTACAACCGCACGGTGCAGGGCTTCTTAGTCGGTCCGGTTAAAAACATTATTAATACGGCATGGACTGAAATTCAGCCGCCTCCTTCCACGTCTGGTCGCTCGAATTACCTCACGGCTATCACGCAAATCAAAGAGGGGGATGCCTCTCAAATTGTCGAAATTATTGACGTTGAAAAAGTTTTAGCAGAGATCGTGCATTACGACGTGACTATTTCGGAGGACATTCTCGATCAAGAACTGGCCCAAGCAATGGTCGGGCGTAATGTTCTGATTGTGGATGATTCCTCTACAGCTCGTAATCAAGTTCGCGATACGCTTTCTCAATTGGGTATGAATATCATCGAGTGTCGTGACGGGCTAGAAGCGTTAACGGTTTTAAAACGTTGGTGTGATGAAGGTAAAGATGTAGAAAAAGAGCTGTTGATGATGATTACGGATGCTGAAATGCCTGAAATGGACGGTTATAAACTGACCCATGAAGTGCGCCAAGATCCACGTATGTCTAAGTTGTTTATCACATTGAACACTTCTCTGAGCGGTAGTTTTAATGAAGCCATGGTACAAAAAGTAGGCTGTGATCGCTTTATATCTAAATTCCAACCGGATCTGCTGGTTGAAGTTGCTCAAGACCGATTACGCCAGATGCTTTCTAAAAGTGCATGATTAGATCTAGTGAAATCAGAGGGAGCGCACCTCTCTCTGATTTTTAACATCTCTCTCCTTAATTCCTCTGTACTAATGGAAATCCCGAGATTTACTTTGTAGATTGTTCAAGTAGTGCGTGCAATCAATCAACTTACCAGCAATGACGTGCGTGACTTCTCCCTCTCTTTCAAGAATGCCTTTCACCATTAATACTTTAGCGCCTAAATACGCTTGCTTTTGGGCTCGTGCTGTAGCTTGCCAAACGACCACATTAATGTTGCCCGTGTCATCTTCTAACGTAAAAAATGTCACGCCAGCGGCGGTGCCTGGAGATTGTCTTCCTGTTACCACACCTACCACTGTGACCAGTGACTTATGCGGTTTCTCTGTCAGTTGCCTCATGCGGGTAAAGTGAGGGAGTTTGCCCGTTTCTTCTAATAATTTAATTGGATGGCGGCTAAGAGATAGTCCCGTGCTTGCGTAATCCTCAATTAAATTTTCATATTCAGAGGGTTGAGTCTGGTAGCTAACATTGGGTTCTTCGACCTTGTGAAACAATGGTAGGTCAGATAAGGAATCCATTGCTGCCCAGCGAGCGTTATAACGATTTCCCGATAAGGCTTGAAATGCATTGGCTGAAGCCAATAATTCAATGTCACTTCGGCTTCTTAATATCTGCTTTACTTCTTGAATCGATCGGTAACCATTAAGTGGTTTGCGCTCAATAAGCCTTTGTGCGCTTTCTGCGTTAAAGCCTTTCACCAAGCGAAAACCAAGTTGCACGCCGAGCCTGCCATTCGGACGTGAGACGAGATGATGTTGATATTTTGAATGATTGACGCACACCGGCAATACTTCGACGCCATGTCGGCGAGCATCTTGTACTAATTGCGATGGGCTATAAAATCCCATTGGTTGGCTGTTCAACAATGCAGTGTAAAATTCGGCTGGGTAATAATATTTTAACCATGCAGAACAATATGCCAGCACTGCGAAAGACGCTGAATGACTTTCAGGGAAGCCGTACTCACCAAAGCCGCAAATCTGATCGAAAATGCGCTCAGCAAACGCTAAGTCATAACCTCTCTCTTGCATACCATTGATCAGTTTTGGTCTGAATTTAGCGAGATCGCCATTCTTTTTCCATGATGCCATCGCTCGACGGAGTTGATCGGCCTCGCCGCCGCTAAACCCTGCGGCTACCATGGCTAGCTTGATGACTTGCTCTTGGAAAATAGGGACGCCCATAGTCCGCTCAAGAACGCTTTTTACTTCTTCCGATGGATAACTGACAGGCTCTTTGTGATCTCGTCGTTTTAAAAAAGGATGCACCATATCACCCTGAATAGGGCCTGGACGAACAATTGCAATTTGAATCACTAAGTCGTAATAACAAGCAGGCTTTAGGCGAGGAAGCATGCTCATTTGTGCACGAGATTCTATTTGGAATACGCCTATCGTGTCAGCTTTTTGGATCATGCGATACACGTGTGGATCATCTTGTCGGCGAGTGATTTCGGAAATAGAGAGGGATCGCTGGTGATGTTTCTCGACCAGTTGAAAGCACTTTTTGATGGCGTTTAACATGCCGAGTGCGAGTACATCGACTTTTAGTAGCTTCAAGCTTTCTAAATCGTCTTTATCCCATTGAATGATAGTGCGATCTTCCATCGAGGCATTTTCAACAGGTACCAACTCATATAAAGGGCCAGATGAAATTACAAAGCCACCTACGTGCTGAGATAAATGGCGTGGGAAGCCAATGATCTCGTTGACCAATTGGATAAACTGCTGCCCTTTGAGAGATTCTGGTTGTAAGCCAAGTTCAATAATTTGAGCTTGCCAGCCTTGGCTGCGATCTCGGCGATTAACGTTCTTAACGAAAAAATCTAATTGCGTCTCTTCAATCCCTAGTGCTTTACCGACTTCACGCACGGCACTTTTAAAGCGATAGCAGATCACTGTTGCAGCAAGTGCTGCACGCTCACGACCATATTTTTTGTAAATATACTGGATAACTTCTTCACGGCGCTCGTGTTCAAAGTCCACATCAATATCCGGCGGTTCCTTACGTTCTTTACTGATAAATCGTTCGAATAAGACAGCGATTTGTCGAGGATCGACGGCGGTAATTTCCAGGCAATAACACACCACAGAGTTTGCAGCGGAACCTCGCCCTTGGTAAAGAATGCCTTGCTGTTTCGCGAACATTACGATGTCGTGAATAGTAAGGAAGTAGTAGTGGTATTTAAGCTCTTGAATAAGCGCCAGTTCATTCTCGATGGTTTGATTGACTTCTGCTGGCACGCCTTCAGGAAAACGCAGCTTTTTACCACGTTCGACCAACATACGTAAGTAAGAGTCGGGTGTATAACCATCTGGGATCAGCTCGGTAGGATATTCGTATTTTAAATCGGAGAGCTTAAACTCGCATAAATCGGCGATGTAAGTACTTTCTTCCAGCCATTCTGGTTTGTAAATCCGAATCAACTTTTTAAAAGGACGAAGCGCTCGCTCAGTATTCGAAATACGGTCAAAACCGAGTTTATCGACGCTACACCCATGTTTTATAGCAGTAAGTACATGTTGTAATGGCAAGCGTTCAACGTCATGCATGAGAACGCCTCCGCAGGCAGTTATAGGTAATTGAAATTCATGTGCTAACTGCTCGCAGTGCGCAATGTACTCAGTATCGTTGTTACTCAAATGGCGCTGAATCGCTACCCACAAACGATTAGCGTGGTGTTGATTGAGCCAGCGCCCCCAATAGTGATCACTCTCTTGATGTGTGGGCAGCCACAATACCAAACAATGTCGAACCGACATCAAATCCCATTCGAACAGTTGATAGTTGCCTTTTTCACTGCGTCTTCTTGCGTTTGTGATGATACGACACAACTCGGCATAAGCCTTGCGACAAGGGCAAAGCAGTACGATTTGGCATTCATCATTTAACCAAAACATACTTCCAACGATTTGTTTGATATCGAGTTTATGTTGTTCGATGGTCGCATGGGCTTTGACAACGCCCGCGACTGAACATTCATCCGTTATAGCTAGAGCTTGATAGCGATAGAAAGCAGCTTGGAGTACCAGCTCTTCTGCATGAGAAGCTCCAGTCAAAAAAGAGAAGTTAGACTGACAAAATAGTTCCGCGTAACTCATAATGACCCAACAAAAATAACTGTCGATTTAACAAAAATAGCCATGAAGAAACCAGTGCTTGTGCTGATCACGAAATATCCATAACCAGCGGCCTTGCTTGGTGTGTGCAATGTAGTAATCACGCATGATCTCATCACCATCCCACCACCCAGAAACTATTCGCTCAGGTCCGTGGACCAAAGAAACTTGCTCTTGCAATACAATGGGAGTCGGTAATTGCATTGCTGGGCGTAGTATGGATGGTATGGCGTGCCCCTTTTCATCCGTAGCATCAGCAGGGCGATACTGACTGGCCTTTTCTGGTCTAGGATCGCAAGCAATATTGGGTTTTAAAACGGCACTTTTTCCCAATTTAGCTTGCAGTAAAGAAAGCAACTCTAAAGCATTCATGTTTCCTTTCTGCCCAGCAAAGAGATCGCGTGATGCACTAAGAGGCTCACCTTGACGGATGACTTTTAACGTTAGCCCTGTGACTGGGCCATTAAGCGAGAGTGACTCTAAGCTCAAACTCGCAAACTGTTGCCAACGCTGACATAGGTAATCACCTTGCGCAGAAGTGAGTTGAAGGTGTTGCTCTTGTTTCTCACGCTGGTGGAGTGTTAAACACAGTTCAAAAGCGACCTTATCTCTTAATTTAAGAAAGATTTCGAGTTGACGAAGCAATTTGGCCAACGGCTTTTCAATCCACTGAACGTTTTCGATCTCAAACAACAGCTCTAAATAAACTTGGAAGGATTCGGTAGGGTGATAAAAGTCGACAGGGTGTTTAAACTGCCCAGTCAGTCGACCAACGTAGTTCACCAAATCGATATCAAAGCGTCGTGCGATGTCTTGCAATGGCAGTTCAAGCAGGTTTTGCAATGTGGTGACACCTACACGTTGTAACTTCTCTACGGTAGCGTTTGATAAATCTGTCAGTGTTAACGGTATTGGTGATAAGGCTTTTTGTATGGCAGATTTGTCTTCGCTGATGACGTTCGCTCCTGATAATGCCATCAATTTGGCAGCAAAAGGCGAAAAACCACATCCGAATTGAAAACTCAGTTTCAGCTCCGATAAGTGAGCTCTGACTTTGTTCCAATAGTTTTCAAACCCTTCATACAGAGCGAGCATTGGAGTAGCACGCAGCAAAATACCTTGGTTTGGCATCAACACAACGTCAGATGTGATCAAATACAGCCATTGAGCAATTTCTTGTAACTTGCTCCATTCGGTGTGCGGATGATAAGGATGCACTTGTAAATCTCGACACAAGGACGCAGCACTGCCTAGGCCCATACCTGGCTTAATGCCTTGTTGTTCGGCAATCTCGTTGTATTGAATAATCTGGCAACGTTGGCTTTCGACAATCACCACGGGTTGTTTTTGGTTATCACCAAAGAGTGCGTCTAGCTGCAGGCGAGGGAAGTGCAAGTAAATCCACAGAGCCATATCACTAACCTTGGTTCGCCAGTGGGAAATTGACCACAGTCGAGTGCACAGTTTCAGATGATGGTTTCACCAGTTGCGGGTAATGGTGTTGGAATCCGATACTAACGCTACCTCTATTCCAGCCTCCTTTCCTTTTCAGCACTTCAACATGAATCCCTTGCTCGTCGCCTTTCAGTTTTAAACTGAGTGACACAGGCAAAGACAAGCGGTTGATAGTATCTGTTTTAAGCATAAAGAGAGGGCAAGTACCTTGTTCACTCGCTACCTGTAAGCGTTTCACTTGATGTATTTCAAGCTCTTCTTGCCATAACAAAACATTACTGCATACCCCACTTTTCAGACATTGCTCTGCAGCCCAAAGAGCATCTTTGGGATGAGCTGGATTAACGACCCACACTTGGTTTATATCCAAACCGATGTAGTGTAAGAACAGAGAATTCACTAACGCGGGAGGTTGAATAAATGCGGTCACACCATTGGTCTGGGTGGCTTTTAAATAAGGAGCGAGCAAACGCAATTCACCAATACTACCAATAGATTCCATCTCCACTACGCCATGAGGTGGAAAGCCTCCGCCGAGCAAATCATCTAATTCAGAAAAACCGGAACTAGTCTGCAACTGCTGAGGATCTGCTTTCGTTAAATTTGCTTGCCAAACAAGGTGTTGGCTTTTTAAGTTCTGAATAATATCTTGCATAATAAATACCTGTATATACATACAGTATATTTCTGTGGGAGAAAGTCGCAAGATTTTTATGAAGAGAGAAATGAAAAAAGGCAGCGTTTGCTGCCTTTTCAATCGATTATGTGAGGTAACCTGAATGAGTTATTTACGCTTCGGTTGAGCGTCGATGCACTGACCGTTCACATCGGTAACCGCAGGATCCATTAAGTGCAAATATAGCGGCATGATATCCAGTGGCGTTTTGAGAGTATTCGCATCTTCACCCGGATATGCTTTTTCACGCATGCGAGTACGAGTGGCACCAGGGTTAATTGCGTTAACGCGGATCGGTGTATCACTCAGCTCGTCAGCTAAAACTTGCATCATGCCTTCTACGGCAAATTTAGAGATAGCGTATGGCCCCCAGAATGCGCGGCCAGAGTGGCCGACGGTTGAAGAGGTAAAGATAATACGCCCAGCTTCTGATTTACGCATCACAGGCAGTAATGCTTGAGTCATTAGCACTTCGGCTTTCACGTTGATCTGCATGATATCGTCGAAGTCTTCCTCTTTGATTTGATCAAATGGACACAGCGAACTCAAGACACCTGCGTTGTGTAATAGACCATCCAAGCGACCAAACTGTCCTTCGATTGTCTCTGCCATATCAATGTAATTCTGCTGAGTTGCACCCTTGAGATCCAATGGAATGATAGCAGCTTGTGGATAGCCAGCAGCTTCAATCTCATCATAGATAGATTCAAGGTTTTGCACATTTCTACCCAAGAGAATAACAGTTGCACCGTGCTCGGCATAAGAAAGCGCGGCTTGACGGCCGATGCCATTACCAGCGCCAGTAACAAGAATGACTTTACCTTTTAGAGCATCAGCTGAAACGGAGTAGTTCACGGCGATAAATCCTTATTATTGTAAGAGGGTCCATGATAGTTAATTGACGCTAAAAAACGCCTGTTTCTCAATGGAAAATCTTGGTAATCGTGACAAGATGGTTACAATACACCAATTCATGTGTTATACCAATTCCAGAACTTTCGTTAGGTATGCTATCAATCAGAACAAGTGGTTACAAACCGCGCTGCCTTCTCGCTGATGTTTCTGCGTAACATACTAACGTCATCTGAAATGAGATAAAGGAGCTCTCGTTGGAATTTTTATTAGATTATGGTCTGTTTCTGGCCAAAATTATCACGGTGGTTGCTGCGATAATTGTTCTGCTCATTATTGCAAAATCGGCTGGTGGCAAATCGGGTGCGGCGAAAGGGGAGTTAGAGATTACCAACCTTTCAGAGCAACACAAACAATCTGTTGAGCAGTTAGAGCATCATTTGCATGACGATGCTTTCATCAAGGCTCGAGATAAAGCCGTCAAGAAAGAAGAAAAAGAGAAGAACAAATCTCGCGAGAAAGAAATCAAACAAGCGAGCAAAGACGGTTCATTAGATAGCAAGCGTGAACCACACCTATTTGTTCTTGATTTCAACGGTAGCATAGACGCAAAAGAAGTCGCGTCTCTACGTGAAGAAATCACCGCTATTTTGGCTGTCGCACGTGAAGGTGATGAAGTGTTACTTCGCTTAGAGTCTGGCGGTGGTATGGTTCATGGTTACGGCCTTGCCTCTTCTCAACTGGACCGAATCAAAGCTGCGGGTCTTCCTCTGACCATCTCTGTTGACAAAGTTGCGGCAAGTGGCGGTTACATGATGGCATGTGTAGCAGATAAAATTGTTTCTGCACCATTTGCAATTGTGGGTTCTATTGGCGTTATCGCACAGATTCCTAACTTCAACAAACTGTTGAAGAAACATGACATTGAGTACGAACAACTAACAGCGGGTGAATATAAACGCACGCTAACGATGTTCGGTGAGAATACCGATAAAGCGCGCGATAAGTTTAAGCAAGAACTTGAAGAAACACATGTCTTGTTTAAAGACTTCATCCGTGAGCGTCGTCCTAGTTTGGACCTAGACAAAGTAGCCACTGGTGAGCACTGGTTCGGCACACAAGCGAAAGAGCTTGGTTTGGTGGATGACATTAGTACATCTGATGATATCGTTGTTGCGGCATGCAAAGATAAAACTGTACTTTCTGTGCATTATGTACAAAAGAAAAAACTGGCCGACAAGCTAGCAGGTGTGGCGGGTAAAGTCGCTGATAGTGTGATTTTAAAGTTAGCTGAGCGTGGTCAAAAGCCGATTGTTTAATCGAGCTTAAGTTCATGACATTTAAAACGGCGAGGGCGGAAGCTCTCGCCGTTTTTGTTGAACTTTATGTTTATTGATGAATCCAATTACGCATTAGGTGTAATGCGTTACACGACATTTTTCCTCGCTCCAAAGACTGATTACCCGTATAATGTGCGCCTCGAAAACCGAGCAAATTGCTGAAAAGAAACTATTGGTGGAGAAGAACATGTCCTCTCAAACTCCGGTTGTAACCGTAGATGGACCTAGTGGTGCAGGTAAAGGCACTTTATGTATGTTGCTGGCGAAAAAGTTGGGTTTCCAACTCTTAGATTCTGGCGCAATTTATCGTGTACTTGCACTCGCTGCGATTCACCACGGTGTCGACACCGAGTCAGAAGATGCTCTTGTCCCACTAGCAACACACCTAGACGTTCAATTTATCGCGGAAGGTGACTTAGTTAAGGTCATTCTAGAAGGCGAAGATGTGTCAGGGGAGCTTCGTAAAGAAGAAACGGGTATGGCAGCATCTAAAGTTGCGGCTTTGCCACGTGTTCGTGAAGCATTACTACGTCGTCAGCGTGCATTTGAGACCGCTCCGGGTCTGGTTGCTGATGGTCGTGATATGGGCACAATTGTATTCCCGAGTGCGCAAGCAAAAATCTTCCTTGATGCGAGTGCTGAAGAGCGTGCAAATCGACGCCTTAAACAGTTGCAAGAGAAAGGGTTAGATGTTAGATTTGCTGACCTTTTAAGCGAGATCCAAGAGCGTGACGACCGAGATCGTAACCGCCCAGTGGCGCCATTACGCCCTGCTGAGGATGCGCTTGTGCTAGATTCTACGTCGATGACTATCGACGAAGTAGTAGAAAAGGCACTACAATATATCGAATCGAAGCTAGCTGAGTAATAATACTCGACTAGGCTAAGAGCGTTGGTCGCAAGGATGATGACTGGCGAATTTAATAACCCCATGCGGTAGGATACCCGTGGAAGTTTAATTTATTGAAGATTAATTAAATGACTGAATCTTTTGCTCAACTCTTTGAAGAGTTTCTAAACGAAACAGAATTCCAACAAGGCAGCATCGTTAAAGGTACTGTAGTAGCTATCGAGAACGGTTTCGTTCTTGTTGACGCTGGTCTTAAGTCTGAATCTGCTATCCCTGCTGAACAGTTCAAGAACGCTGCTGGCGAACTTGAAGTTGAAGTTGGCGCTGAAGTAGACGTAGCTCTAGACGCTGTTGAAGATGGTTTCGGTGAAACTCAACTTTCTCGTGAGAAAGCTAAGCGTCACGAAGCTTGGATCGTACTTGAGAAAGCTTACGAAGAAGCTGAAACTGTTGTTGGTATCATCAACGGTAAAGTTAAAGGCGGTTTCACTGTTGAACTAAACGGTATCCGTGCTTTCCTTCCTGGCTCTCTAGTAGACGTACGTCCAATCCGCGACACTGCTCACCTAGAAAACAAAGAGCTAGAGTTCAAAGTTATCAAACTTGACCAAAAACGTAACAACGTAGTTGTTTCACGTCGTGCAGTTATCGAATCAGAGAACAGCGTTGAGCGTGACGAGCTTCTAGAAACTCTACAAGAAGGTTCTGAAGTTAAAGGTATCGTTAAGAACCTTACTGACTACGGTGCGTTCGTTGACCTAGGTGGCGTTGACGGTCTTCTACATATCACTGATATGGCTTGGAAGCGCGTTAAGCACCCATCTGAAATCGTTAACGTTGGTGACGAGATCCAAGTTAAAGTTCTTAAGTTCGACCGTGAGCGTACTCGCGTATCACTAGGTCTTAAGCAACTAGGCGAAGATCCATGGGTAGCAATCGCTAAGCGTTACCCAGAAGGTCACAAACTAACTGGTCGCGTAACTAACCTAACTGACTACGGCTGCTTCGTTGAAATCGAAGAAGGCGTTGAAGGTCTAGTTCACGTTTCAGAAATGGATTGGACTAACAAGAACATCCACCCTTCTAAAGTTGTTAATGTTGGCGACGAAGTTGAGGTTATGGTTCTTGAAATCGACGAAGAACGTCGTCGTATCTCTCTAGGTCTGAAACAGTGTAAAGCTAACCCATGGCAGTCATTCGCTGAAGCACAAGCTAAAGGCGACAAAGTTACTGGTAAGATCAAGTCTATCACTGACTTCGGTATCTTCATCGGTCTAGAAGGCGGCATCGATGGTCTAGTTCACCTATCTGACATTTCTTGGAATGTTGCTGGCGAAGAAGCTGTACGTGAGTACAAGAAAGGCGACGAGATCTCTGCAGTTGTTCTAGCAGTAGACGCTGAGCGTGAGCGCATCTCTCTAGGCATCAAGCAAATGGAAAATGACCCATTCAATGCTTACGTTGCTGACAACAAGAAAGGTGTTCTAGTTAACGCTACTGTAACTGCTGTTGACGCTAAAGGCGCTACTGTTGAAATCGCAGAAGGCGTTGAAGGTTACATCCGTGCTTCTGAAGTATCACGCGATCGCGTAGAAGATGCTTCTCTAATCCTAAGCGCTGGTGATGTTGTTGAAGCGAAGTTCACAGGTGTAGACCGTAAGAACCGCGTAATCAACCTATCTATCAAAGCTAAAGACGAAGCTGACGAGCAAGAAGCAATGGCATCTATCAACAAGCAAGATGACAATGCATTCGGTAACGCAATGGCTGACGCTTTCAAAGCTGCTAAAGGCGAATAATATACTCGCTTAAGCAAAAAAGGAGCCGCAAGGCTCCTTTTTTATATTTGGTCATATTTAAGTAGTAATACTAATGACAGTAAACTATCTTAATAAAAGGCATTTCTTCATTGCGCATTTTGCATAAAATTTGTCTAGAATTGTCAGCAAGTGTTTGTTGGAATTAGTATTACTTACTATAATAAGTGATAAAGATACTCAAAGAGGGCAACTATGACTAAGTCTGAACTGATTGAAAGACTCTGCGCTGAGCAAACACACTTATCAGCGAAAGAGGTAGAGGATGCTGTAAAAGATATTTTAGAGCACATGGCCTCTACACTAGAGAGCGGTGACCGTATCGAGATCCGTGGCTTTGGTAGTTTTTCTCTTCATTACCGCGAGCCTCGCGTAGGTCGTAACCCTAAAACGGGCGATAAAGTGGAATTGGAAGGTAAATACGTTCCACATTTCAAACCTGGTAAAGAACTTCGTGAGCGTGTAAATATTGGTTAATGCACTCTTATTAGTTTGAAAAAAGCGGCATACGTTTGTGTATGCCGCTTTTTTGTAATGTATCCAAGTTAGTCATACATCCAAGATCGTTTACTAATCTAATTGTGGATTCAGCCGTTTTCCTTGCTGCTTTCTATACCCAAATAACTTTAACTTCTAAGCATGTCTACAAACTAAGCATCTTGAGGTTACTTGGGTATAGATTATTGCTAATATACGTAGTCTGAAGAAGCATTTTCCTGCATAATCTTACCGACTTACTCCTAGAAGGGTGATGTAACATGAAAATTATAAAAATCGTTGCTGTTTTAGCTCTCTTTTTAATTGCATTGGCGTTAGGTTCCCAAAACCAAGAGCTCGTGACTTTTAACTATCTTCTAGCAAAAGGAGAGTTCCACTTATCTACGCTATTAGGTGTAGTATTTGTGGTTGGCTTTGCTTTAGCGTGGGTTATCTTTGGTAGCATCCAACTGAAAACTCAGCTACAGGTCCGTCGTTTAAAGAAAAAACTGAAAAAGTACGAACCAACTGAATCAAACAACGCTGCTGATAAGCCAGCCATTGAAAAACAGGCATAAGGATAAGGCTTAACTTTAATGCTTGAACTACTCTTCTTGTTGTTGCCTATAGCTGCTGCGTATGGCTGGTATATGGGGCATCGCAGCGCTCAGCAAGACAAGCAGAAGCAATCTCATCAAATCTCTCGTCAGTATATGACGGGTCTTAATCTGCTGCTCTCTGACCAATCAGATAAGGCTGTCGATCACTTTATTGAATTGCTCCAAGTTGATAACGAGACCATTGATACTCACCTTGCGTTGGGTAACCTGTTCCGGTCTCGTGGTGAAGTCGACCGCGCAATCAGAATTCACCAAAATCTTATTTCTCGTTCAGGCTTAACACTGGACCAAAAGAACCTCGCCCTTCAACAGTTAGCGAAAGACTACATGGTCTCTGGTTTTCTTGATCGTGCAGAGAAAATCTTCGAACAGTTAGTCGAAGAGCCAGATTACAAAGAGGCGGCTCTTCAACAATTAGTGACCATTTATCAGCAAACACGAGAATGGGAAAAGGCGATTTATTACGCGAACCAATTGGCTAAGTTAGGTAATAAACGCTCAAGGATGCGTGCAAATATTGCCCATTTTTGGTGTGAAATAGCCATGCTCGACCAAGCTGATGGGAATACTAATAAGGCAATACAGCATTTTAAAAAAGCGTTAGCGGAAGACCCGAAGTGTGTTCGAGCAAGTATTGCTTTGGGACGAATTTACCTAGAGTCTGAAGACTATAAGCACACCATCAAATATCTGACGGGGGTACTTGAGCAAGATAAAGACTTTATCAGTGATGTCTTGCCAACTATTGCAGAATGCTATCATCATCTGGGTCAGGAAGATGAACTTGTCGAGTTTCTGAGAGCTTGTATTGATAAGAAAGCAGGCGTATCAGCCGAGTTGATGTTGGCTCAATTAGTTGCTCATCACGAGAACGTTGGGGCTGCTCAAGAGTTACTGACGAAACAATTGCTGAAAAACCCAACCATGAAGGGCTTCTACCGTTTAATTGATTACCACATTGCAGAAGCAGAAGATGGTCGAGCGAAAGACAGCCTATCAACACTACAAGCGATGGTGGGTGAACAGTTAAAAGTGAAACCACATTACCGATGCCGGAAGTGTGGATTTTCTACCCATTCCCTTTATTGGCATTGTCCGTCCTGTAAAGGATGGGGGACGATCAAGCCAATCCGCGGATTGGATGGTGAATAATTCTTAATGCAGCTGGCAGAGTTTCTGTCCGCTGCATTTTTTTAACTTTTTATTTAATAAGAACCAAAACAGTTAGGAGATGAAATGATCGACCAAAAAGTTATTGTCGCACTGGATTATGATAACCAAGCAGATGCACTTGCGTTTGTAGATAGAATTGATCCTGCGTCATGCCGACTAAAAGTTGGCAAGGAGATGTTTACGCTATTTGGTCCTGATTTTGTACGTGAACTCCATAAACGTGGTTTCTCGGTATTCCTAGATTTAAAATTTCACGATATTCCAAACACCTGTTCGAAAGCAGTTCGCGCTGCGGCTGAAATGGGTGTATGGATGGTGAACGTACACGCGAGCGGTGGTGAGCGTATGATGACGGCATCACGTGAAATTCTTGAGCCATATGGTAAAGATCGTCCACTTCTTATCGGTGTAACGGTACTAACCAGTATGGAACAAAGTGATTTAGCTGGTATTGGTTTGAATGTTGCGCCTCAGGAGCAAGTGATTCGTCTAGCAACCTTGACCAAAAACGCAGGCTTAGATGGTGTGGTATGTTCAGCGCAAGAGTCCTCATTACTGAAGAGCGAACTAGGCCAAGAATTTAAGTTAGTGACCCCTGGTATTCGACCTGCTGGCTCAGAACAAGGTGACCAACGCCGTATCATGACGCCAGTAGACGCTATCCAATCAGGTTCAGATTATCTTGTGATTGGTCGCCCTATCACTCAAGCGTCAAATCCTGCAGAAGTGCTGAAGTCGATCAATGAGAGCTTATCTAACATGTAAGCACTGTCTCGATTGTATGGAGAAAAGTGAGGCTAAGATGCCTCACTTTTTACATCGAATGAAAATACTGATCGCGGTAAACAACCATTCCTTTTAACCAGCTATGTCTGATCATTTACTCGCTTTAACTGGTATATCGGGGCCAATTGAGATAAAGGTTCTGCGGTTTATTCTGAGTAAAGTAGGGCTTGGTACTATGCCGATCACACTTTTGTAACATAACTCACTGTGATGCCTCGAAAATGCAACCATGTGTTATTGATGGCTTGCGTTACAAATGTCTAAAGAATACTATGGCGAAGATGCATTCACTGCGTTGTAAGGTCTAGGATGACCTAGTGAAACTCTTTGAAATTAATATAGAAGCTGGCAGGACGTCACTTCATATTACGTTCCTATTATTTCCTATCTGCGTATTTTAAATCGCAGCTTTCTGTGAGCTTTCACACGCTGTCTTCCTTGTTACGACCTTAGTGCGCAAACACAACAAGGAAGAAACATGACTAAAAAACTGCCATTTTCAGTACTAGCAACACTGACCGCTGCCAGTTTTCAACTGAGTGCGGCAGAATTGCCAGCTGATATCGAATGGATTTCAAACAACAACGAACCTCTATTTGCCTCTGAAGAAGCGGTACGAGGTGGCACCTATCGCACTTACATTCAGAGCTTTCCGCAAACATTACGAAGTGTTGGTCCAGATGCGAACTCAGGTTTGCGCCAATACTTAATGGATGGTTCACCAAAACTGGCTCAGCGTCATCCAAATACTGGCAAATGGATCCCTCAACTTGCTAAGTCATGGGCATTTGGAGAGGACAACAAAACCGTATTCTTTAAACTCGACGAAACGGCCGAGTGGTCAGATGGTGAAAAAATTACAGCAGATGATTACGTCTTTATGATGAAGTACTACACGTCAAAAGACATTATCGACCCGTGGTATAACGACTTCTTCACAAACAGTATTGTGAGTGTTGAAAAAATTGATGACTACACGATCAAAGTCAATCTTGCTGTAGCTCAAAGTCATGACTCACTTATGGTTATGATTAACATGCCAAGTAATGGTTTTCAGCCTCGTCCTGAACACTTCTTTGAAGGAGAAAAGGACGCAAATAACGATGGCATGCCTGATAACTTCGTCAGAAAGTTTAACTTTAAATCTGAGCCAACCGCAGCGCCTTACTACATTGATCAAGTGAAGAAAGGTAAGAGCGTAACATTCAAACATGTCGGTGAAGATTGGTGGGGATACAACAACCGCTACTATAAAAACCGTTATAACGTTGAAAAGGTTCGCATTAAGGTAATTCGCGATCCTGATATTGCCATGAAGCACTTTGAGAAAGGCAACTTAGACTACTTTGAGATGGTGCTACCAAGCTTTTGGCATGACAAAACCAATAGTGATGTGTACAAAAAAGGCTATATCCAAAAGTACTGGGGCTTTAACGAAGCACCGCAAGGAGCTGGTGGTCTTTGGATGAACACAGCGATGCCGATGTTGGATAACCTAGAAGTGCGTAAAGGTGTTATGGCAGCCACTGACTATGACGGCATGATTGAAAACATCATGCGTGGAGATTATTCACGTAAACCGCATGGACTCGGCTTTGGTCATGGCGAATACGATGATCCTAACAATACACCGCCAAAGTTTGATGCTGATGCGGCGGTTAAACACTTCGAAAAAGCGGGCTTTGACAAAGTGGGCGCAGATGGTATTCGTGTTAACGACAAGGGCCAACGCTTGAGCTTTGCCATCACCTACGGATACAACTCTTGGACACCGCGTATTGCATACCTGAAAGAGCAAGCGAAACTTGCTGGTCTTGAGTTCACGTTAAACTTGGTGGATGGCTCATCTGCGTTTAAATACATTCTTGAGAAAAAGCATCAGCTAGCGTTTTTGAATATGGGCTCTGGTGAGATCCCTGCGTATTGGGAATACCTACACTCGGATAATGCAAATCGACCACAAACGAATGCTCACACCAACTACAGCAGCCCTGAGCTAGACAAGTTAATTGAAGCGTATGACTCTGAGTTTGATCAGGAGAAGCGTTACGACTTGTCGCATCAAATCCAAAACTATGTCAGCAAAGCAAATATCATCGTTCCTGGCTACATGGTGCCTTATTCTCGAGTTGCTCATTGGCGCTGGGTTAAAATTCCTAAAAACGGCATGACAAAAGCGACAGAATGGGTGCTTCATCCAATGGATATCGGTAATTTCTGGATTGATAACCAAGTAAAAGAAGAGACAGAAGAAGCGATGGACGAGGGTAAAACCTTCCCAGAACTAACGGTAATTGATGATCGTTACAAATTGTAAATCAGTAGTTTAGATAGAAAATGATAGCCCCGATAATGAATTTTATCGGGGCTTTCTTTTTTACTTAATAAGGTAAGACACTTCTAAAAGGTAGGTTTTTGCATCACCAAGCAAAGAGAACGCTCTATCGATGGTTTTAAATCGATCATCAAGCGAGTCGCTGGATATCAGCTGGCTGAATGTTTGCAACGAAAAAGCTTCGTTTGCTTTGAAGAACTGATGTACGTTTTCAAGCTGAACTTTATGAATATGCTCCACCTTATTTAGGGCGGTGGTTAAATCGGAAATGTTAATCGACATTGCTACTCGGGAACCTTATCAATAAGACCTATATGAGGTCATAGAGTGGGGTTTTACATTTTGCGACAGAGAGTAACACCGAAGAGCAATTTATAGTCTGATGAAGATCAATTTGCCTTATTTAAGCATCTGTAACGCGACACTAGACGTGTACCTAGAGCTAGTACACGTTACAACGCTTGAATATAGGCTAGGGTTTCACCTGATCAAAAGTAAAAGCCAAGTCCGACTAAAAGCCCTTGAGAAGCTGTATCATATTCAAATACTCCCTCATTTTTGTAATCAACCCAGGTCGACTTGTAAGCTAAGTTGAGATCAGACCATTCGTTAAAACGATAACGAACACCAGTTTGAATGGCATAAGTGAAGTGAGTATCGTTGCCAAGTCCGGCGTCGATGCTGGCATGAAATCGCCAGTTTTCGCTCAATTCATCAATGAGTCGCAAGCCAACTAAAAAATCGACCCAATCTTCTTGTAATGACAGTCTATCTTCTAGTACCCGGTTATCATTACGATACAGCTTGCCGGTGATGTCATTGTCCCACCAACGTAATCCAAACATATAATCCAGTTTACCAAATGAATATTGTTCGCGTTGGAATGCCTTTGCTTCTAGAACACCTTGCCGTATTTCGATGTCCGCACGATAACGAGCGTTAGGCAGAGCGCCCTTGATATTATTAACATCACCACTTAAGTTCATGAAACTATAATCTATGTAGTAGCCCCACTTACTTTGGTAAATACTCTCGAATCGCAACATCGCCCCAATATCGAGGTGGTCTACGATGAACTTAGGATCGACATCCACCTCTGATGAAAAGCGACCAATACTGGTATCCCCGTGGATATTCAGTCCTAGCATGTACACTTCTATGCTATTTCGCCAACGAGATTCTTGTGTCTCGGCTGAGAGCGCTACTGATGTAGGTAATACAAGAATGAGTGAGGAGAGTGATAGCAGGTTACATGGTTTCATCCAATTTCCTTTTCGGCTTTTCGTCAGCTTTCAGCTTAGTAGAAGTCGCTACACTCTGCATAAAAAAGGGAAGCAACTTGCTTCCCTGTAATTAACATTGACTTAGAGTTGTTTGGCAATGTCTGAGGTTAGGCTTTCTAAGCCTATGGATAAAGCGTTGACGAGCGCTTCATAGCCCTCATCTTGAAGCGGCTGTGAGATTTGTATTGGCGCACTGTTTTCGACCTTACCTTCGGCATTAATGAGCAACCATTCTCCCTCAATTTCGATATTACCTTTGTAGCTGCCATTAAATTTATTTAACGTAAGCTGGAGTTTGGCTTCACCGCTTTGATCCAACAGATTATTCATTTCAGTCGGCCAGTAATGACTTTGCTTGTGACGTAGTTCCGCGACGACTCTCTGAGTGATTTGCTCAGAAATACTGTGCGCCCATTGATTGTGCTTCGCCTGAATAACTTGGGTCTCAGAGGTTCGATAAACAATGCTATTATCATTCAAATAACTCGCCAATGTCACTGGACGAACAACTAAAGTTGGGCGCTGAGCGATATCAGAAGAGCTCAGCGTCACTGGTTCCGCCTTAGGTAGAAGGTACATAGCTCCTTTAGTTTGCGGAGCGCTACTGCAACCCGTTAGACCGACAAATAGCGCGATAGACAGAAAGAATACTCGTTTCATTAGTTTTTGCCTTTAACTGGTATTGGGTCACTGATTTCATCTTCTCCAAACACGAGAGAGTTTGGCTTTTCGTTTAGCTGTTTAAGTACGGGTTTAAACTCTGTCATTACGCTTTCTAATTCTTTTAGCGTGGCTTCCATTTCGCTGTACATGGTTGAGTTGGGCCCATAACCATCGAGTGTTTTTTGTAATTGCTGTAAGCTTTGGCGAATATCTGTTGGGATCTCTTGCGTCTCTTTTTGATTCAAAAGTTTATCAATACTGTCCGCCACGCGTTCTGCTGAAGCTAACGTTTTTTCGGACGTTTTTAACGTTGAATTGAGAGAGTCTAGTGTTTCTTCCATTGGTAAGTTATTAATCTTATTTAGGAAGTCGTTCACTTGGCGCTGAACCTGCGCAAAACCACCACGCATGGTTGGGAAAACATCTAAATCAGCAAACTTACTCGGTACGTAAGGCTCGTCGTTTGGATAGAAGTCGGCGTCAACATACAGTGCGCCTGTTAATAAGTTACCTGTTTTTAAAGTACCACGTAGGCCTTTAGCAAACTCACTCTTCAATTTATCTTTTAACATTGGTAAAGATTGGGATTGGAAATCGCCATAAACACGGCCGAGCTCGATTCGTACCAATACAGGGATTTTTTTCGCAGAAAAGTTCTCTTCTGGGGTTGGAAGTCGCATTGGTACACGCATCACAGTACCAATTCTCAAGCCTCGATATTCGACAGGTGCCTTACGTTTAAGTCCTCGTACCGATTCATCAAAAAGCATAACGAATTCAATATAATCATCGTACATGCCTTCTCGAAGTTGTTTAATATCATCGTACAAGCGGAAGTTGACCATATTTTCAGTGAGCTGTTCACCGGATTCAAGACCTGGAACGGTATCGAAGGTAACACCACCCGTTAGCATGCTCTCTAATGAGCCAAACTTGACTTCGAACCCTTCAGCGTTGAGCTGTAAATCTACGCCAGAATTCAGCCAGAACTTGGTACGAGTGCGCACTAAGCTGTCATAAGGCTTGAAAATAAAGAGTTGGTATAACGCTTTGCGAGTGTCAACATCAAAGCTGGTTTTCTCTACACGACCAACCGTAAAGCCTTTATAAATGACGGGGTCACCAACGCCTAGCTTACCAGCCTCGCGGTGTGTTAACACAAGGCGTAACCCCTCTGCATCAGGAGAGGCGACTGGGGGAACATCTAAGACCGTAAAGCGCTCTTTCTCTATCTTAGATTTACCCGGCTGAAGTTGGATATAAGCGCCAGAGAGCAAGGTCTCTAAACCTGAAACGCCATCACGGCCAATACGAGGCTTCACAACCCAAAACATGGTGTCATCTCGCAGCATGCGTTCTGCATCCTTGTTCATTTGTGCCTTAGCGATGATGTGATCGTAATTTTCACTGAGAGTGACTTCAGTAATCAGTCCGACTTTTACATTCAATGCTCGGATTTCGGTTTTGCCAACCTCAATCCCATCTGCGGTTGGCAGTTGGAGAGTAATTTGTGGGCCTGTACTGTTGATATATTGGAACAGCATCCACGCTCCCATGGCTAGCGCAAGGATCGGGACAATCCATATCGCAGAAATCTGCTTTTGCGGTTTTATTTGAGCGGTTACGTTGTTCTCATCACTCATATTTGGCTTTCTCGTTTAAGTTGTCAGAAATCGGCTCCTGCACTTCGTTTTGTGGCAATTGCCACAACAAACGTGAGTCAAATATCATTGCAGAAAGCATAGTAAAAATGACCACTGCCGCGAAAGAGAGCGCAGCAGGACCTGGATAAATCGCCATTAAGTTTTGCAGCTGAACCAGTGCAACTAAGATCGCGACGACGAAGATATCGATCATGGACCAACGGCCAATAAACTCAGTTATGCGGTAGATCTTTAAGCGTGAAATACTCTCTTCGTGCGGAAGATATCGCGCTTTTTGCGCATTGTAATACAGCCACGCGAGTGCCAGCATTTTCGCCATTGGAATAAATACGCTAGCAAAGAAAATTACCATCGCAATAGGGTAAGAACCTAAATGCCAAAGCAATATTACCCCCTCCATGATAGTCGAACCTTCTGCATGTCCAAGACTTACGGTGTACATCATAGGGTAGAGGTTTGCAGGGATATAGAAAATGACTGAAGCAAACAAAAGCGCCCAAGCTTTTTGTAAGTTGTCTGCGGGGTTGTATTTGTGAATAGGGCTTTTACAACGAATGCAGTGTTGGTGTTTCTTAGCTTCAATAGGGTTGAGCTGGTGACACGTATGACAACCAATATGGTTGTGGTTATGGTGCGTATCACCCTCTTTTACATTAGATAGCTCGATAGCTGGAATAAAGTGCCCCCAGAGCCAGCTTTTGTCGACCATTGATATGCATTTGACTACCAGAACGGTATATACACAAAACGCCCAGAATGAAGTGCCCATTCCTATGTCTGCGAGGGAAGCGATTTTAATTAAGCTGACCAACACGCCAATCAAAAAGACATCCACCATTAACCAGGGTTCGACTCGAAACAGAAGACGGCATAAAACTTTTGCCATTCGTTGCTGCTTTCTAGAGGGGGTATGTTTACGTGCTTTTAATGCTTCAAGGTGAAGAAAGAGAATGAGACCAACATAGATTGCAGGCAAAACGATAACTGTTGCGAGTAGTAGCACACCCAAAAGCACATTTTGAAACTCAGCCAGCATTTTGGCAGCGTGCAACAAGGTGATTTCTTGCGACAACCCTTGCACGCTGAACGACATAAAAGGGAAAGAAATGCTTAGCACTAACATGATCAAACATGCCGATGATATGGCGATCACGCTTTGGTAAGGCTTGGCATTCACTTTAGTCAGCGAATGCGAACATCGAGGACATTGTGCTTTTTGCCCCTGTTCGATATCGGGAATGCGAACAACAAGGCCGCACTCTTCGCATGAAATTAACTGACGGGAATTAGGTTGAATACTCATCGGGTAGGTTTTAGATTCATTTGCTTTAAGAATACTCTTTTTTCACTAGGCACGCTTGTTTTGATTCAGGAGTTTACGAGTTTCTTACTTTTGGCATTAGAGGATATGGGAGATCTAAGACATAAACGAAGTCGCGTTTGGTACAAGATTTTACGGCGAAGATGAGTATGTTGGAAGTCGAAAATAATGTGATATTGCTTGTCTGTGGAGGGGGGTAATTACTTGTTTTTAAGGGTAAGTAACCCTGCCCAGATAATCAGAGCAGGGAAAAAGAGCATTTTATTTAAGGTACTTAGTTGTACTTTACTTGACCGTTCCGCTCTTAAAGGCATTGGAGCCGACTTGCGTACCGTTGAGCGTTTTGCCGTAATAGCCTTGGTGCTGGTGATATTTCTCCGCGTTTGCGGTGACATTGCCTTTGAATCGAGGATCTTGTGGACGCTCATGGCTGTTGACGTATGCTGCGACATCCCAAGCTTCTTGCTCTGTCAGCTGTACACTTTTACCAAGCGGCATGTTTTCGTAAATAAAATAGGCCGCTGTGTTAATCCGGTGCATACCTGCGCCCCAGTTATACGCATATTCGCCCCAAAGTGGTGGAATGTATGAATGGTCGTTGGTGTCTTTGATGCCTGAACCGTCGGCGCGATGGCAAGTTTCACAGTTCTTTTCGTAGACCAATGCGCCTCGCTCTATTGATGGTTCTTTCTCAGGGGCGGCGATTTTTGGGTAGCCACGCCCAGAGAGATTACCTCGCTTTTCAACTGGTAATGCTTGTGCGATGGCTTCAGGCAACGGAAAGTCTTTTGCTTTTCCACCAATTTGCAACGCTTTTGCGTCTAGCTCTGGGATGGGTTCATCCGTCATACCATGTTTGTCAAGCAAGCCGCCCATCGCTAACCAGTAGGCGTAAGCACTAAGGGCAACAATTTCTGTCGAATCGTAAGCGGGCGCTTTACCGTTCATGGAATACTCGAAACAACCTTGGATACGGTCAGCATAGCTGTTTACGCGATCGTTTTTCTTACGATATGCCGGGTATGCCATGTAAGCTGCCCACAGTGGCGCAGCGTTTGCTTTTCGTCCTGCCTCCATATGGCAGTTCACACAGTTTTGTTCGTTGCCAACGTATTTTCCGCGCATTTGTTGTGAGTTAACAAAGAGCGAGTAACCGCGTTTTACTTGCTCACCAAATGCGGTGTTTGGGATTGTGCTGAGATCACGCGGTTTTAAGTATTCACCGTGATTTTCTTTTTCTATCGCAGGTAGCTCTTTCTGGCGGTCCGGTAATGGATCGTTAGCTAGTACGAGCGTAGAAATGAAAGGCAGTGCGAACAAAGAATAGAAACGTTTCATGACTGCTCCTAGTAACGTAATGAGGCAAAGTAGTAAGCAAGATTTTCGATCTCTTTGTCAGTGAGATTTTTTGCGATGGTCCCCATCATATTGAGCGGGTCGCCACTGCGAGTGCCGTTTTTCCATGCCATCAATTGCGTTTTTAAGTAATCAGCATGTTGGCTTGCGAGGCGAGGGAACTTGTCGACGCCCATACCGCTGGCTCCATGACAAGTTGCGCAAGCTGGAATATTTCTATCCCAATCGCCTTGGAAAATTAATTTACGATACGGGTTACGAATATCAGCTTGGTCGCCGCGTTGTTCTGGATTCGTGAACTCGTAGCTCGGGAGGTTAGCAAAGTACTCCATAACTTCCTTACGGTCTGCGGGATCGTTGAGTTCCTTCGCCATGCCTTGCATGACCACATTTTGGCGTTCGCCACTAAGGAATAGTTCGATTTGAGTGTTGAGATAGTTCGCGTTTAAACCAGCGATCATCGGCGCGATATTTGGCTGTCCCATGCCATCTTGGCCGTGACAACCGCTACATACGCTGGCTTTTTCCGGAATAGAAGAGGCGCTTGCGCCCATAGTGGTTGCTAACAAACAGGCCACCACCACTGGAAGAATTTTTGACATGCTGACTCACTTTAATTTTTATTAATATGTCTAAGTGCTACTTGGTAGTCACTTGGACGATATTGTCGGCCTTGTCAATAATGAAAGGTATTGTGGATTTCCACATATTTAATAAGTGTAAATGGCCGTATTTGTTTTTATTGGTTGTTCTATAAGCGATAAAAACAAAGTGGTGAAGAGCTGCACAAATCGGCAGCTCTAAGTGGTAGAGACGTCTTAACGTGCGGCGTTACGCTTTGCGGATTTTGGCTGGTAATGATTGACGAGCCGCGGCTCCTACCACCCAATCTAACAACACGCCTTTCCCTTCTCGGGTTGGGTCAATTAATCCGATGTCGTTAATGTTGACGCCATCTTGGCTGCGAGTTTTTACTGGTTGCTGTTTATCGCCGATCCAGTGCGAGCGTTGTCCTAGCTCGGTATGACCAAACCCATGTTCAAATCCGAGTGTGCCAGGGCGAATCCCGCTGACTATCATCGCAAGTGCTTTGGTGCTTGCAGATGGTGTCTCGATAACAAACTCATCACCCGTTTTAATGCCTGCGCGCTCGGCATCGATTGGATGGATGTACACTGGGTTTACGCCTTTAATCGAGTTCAACCTTGGCGATAGATTGGATACCGCACTGTGAATGTTGGATTTAAAGTTCGTCAGGCTGAAAGGCCATTCTGAGCTTGGGAACTGGTCTTCCATTGGTGTGCCATCGGCCAGTTTTTGTGGATGCCATGTTGGGCAACCCGTGTAGAAATCACCGGTCATGGTGTTTCTTGCGCTGCCGACACGTTCATTCCATATCGCGACAGGTCGTGTCCATTTGTGCTTCATTTGCTCACCTTGATACGCTTCGGTTGCATTTTCAAAGCGTCCGCCGCGAGCAAAAATAAACGCCACTCGTTTCATCTCATCCGCTGTTAGCGTTCTTTGCATCGCTGGCATTAAACGCTCTAAGCCTGACCATGCAATGTCTTCTGCCGAAACTTCAGGCACGCCGCCTTTCACATAAGCCAAGTTTGCCGCAGCTCGCAAATAGAAATCTTCGGCGTGATGGAGAGCGTGCCAGTTGCCTTGTGCATCTTGAATTGCATTGTCACCAAAACCGCCCAGCTGCATTTTCTTAGCAACATCAATCAGGAAGTTCTCTAAACAAATCGAGCGACCGTCGGCGGTTTTCTCTGTTCTCGCTTCCACTATCGGCCAACGAGCGGTGACGGTTTTCACCGGAACGTCGTGCCAAGGCGTTGCCATGCCCCAGCTTTCGTAAGTAACGGTGTCCGGCACAATGTAATCCGACAACGCGGTGGTTTCGTTAATGAATGCATCAACAGACACAATCAAACCGATCTGCTTTGGATCTTTAAGCTTGTCTTCCAGCAGTGTTTTCAAACCGGGTACACCATACATCGGGTTCGCCATGTGGTTGATCCACGCTTTAACGCGATATGGATAACCATCAATAGCCGCAGATAGGTGTTCTGTCAGCAGTGGCGCGGCAAACGGATACCAAGGGGCGCGAGTTGGATAAGGGGATTTTCCTGCCTCAACGCGACGTTTGTATTCGCTGGTTTTGTGGTATGGGAATTTACTGCGCGACAAAAAGACGCCTTTCGGGCCGACTTTGTCAGCAAATTTGGTGAAGTCGTAACGAGGACCCGCAGCGGAAGTTGGGTAGCCACCCGCTTTCGCCATCGCGCCGCCTTTCATGTTGATATTACCAATCAACGCATTGAGCATCATGATGGTAAACGAGTTATAGAACCCATTGGTGTGCATGTTGCCACCGTGGGTATCGACCACCGCTTTTGTTCCGTGACTGGTAAAGCGCTTTGCTAGTTCAACAATTTGTTCGACAGGGATTTCACATTGTTGGCTGTAGAACGCAAGACTGTATTTGAACGCCTCTTCTTTGAGCCTTTGTAGAGACGATTTTACGCGCACTTCGCCTGATGCAAGCGAAACCGTTTTATCGACAAACAGTGCCGCCTCTCCTGTCTGGGTATGCACACCAAATTCGCCGCTTTGATCATCCACGATGACGTACGGGTCGGAATCAGACAACGCTTCGCCCTCGAATGGCAGATTCATATCCGATGCGCGTAAAAACGTGCCGTTTCTCGGGTGCTGCTCATCGCTTATCACTAGATGTGTAGCATTACACCAGTGCGCGGTGCCTGCTCGTTTCATCGCGTTTGCCCCCGGCTGCGCCAAGAAGGTTTTGTTGTAGCGTTGGTTTTCGATGATCCATTGGATCATGCCAAGCACGAGGGCAGAGTCGGTGCCCGGTTTGATTGGTATCCAGCGGTTATTGTCACCTGCTGCCAAGCTCGATGAACCCGCCGGCAAACTTGGTGTGATGATGGTGTATTCCAAGCTGCCTTCTGTTCGCGCATTGGCGAGTTGGCGCGCCTGACGCTTAAAAGGGTTACCCGCTTGAGCTGGCGACATACCGATGAAGATGATGTATTCCGCATTATCAAAGTCTGGCTTTAAGTGTGCGTTCTTATCTAAATCGTTCATAAATGCGCCGCTGCCAGCACGAAATGCATAGCCGCAGTAAGAGCCATGATGCCCAAAGTTACGCGTACCATAGCTGTTGAACGCGAAGCGTTTGAATATGTCGTCTCGGCCTTCGTTACCTGCGTTGGTCATTAACAATTGGTTGGCTTTCGGTCCATATTCTGGGTTTTCAGGATCAACGGGCGTTGTTAAATCGCGAATATCGCGTAAGCCATCAACATGGCCTTCACCAAATAAATCACCACCTTCAACGACTTCTTTTATCAATTGCTCGTAGCTGATCGGAATCCATTTTCCTTCGCCGCGTTTGCCAACTCGTTTCAGCGGCTGAGTAATGCGGTACGGGCTGTTGCGAATTTCTAGCATCCCGTTTCCTCTTGCACAGGCGGTCGAACGGCCGTCAAGGCCCGCTTCTCCTGCCAAACTTAAATAAGCATCTTTGACTGGCGTTTCGAACGGCATGTGTTGCTGATGAGAGAGTGGGTGATATGGGTTGCCAGTAATGCGCAAAATCTCGTCGCTGCGGTTATCAATGCGTACACGCAATCCGCACAGTGACCAACAACCAAAACACATCGATGGCGCAACGCGCTGATTTGGATTAGGGATTAGGTTGCCTTTGCTGTTGACCGTGTACTCTGGTTCAAGCGAGTTACCGTGGTGAATATCACGCGTTTTTTCTCCCGCAGTGCCTTCGAGCGCACCCTCGACCATGTGTTTGGTGGTGGTGGCGTAACCCGCAGCGAATGCGCCAAGCCCACCCACTGCAATGCCTGATTTCAAAAACTGACGGCGTTTGTTATCCATGATGAAATCCTCTTTGATTAGCGTTCAGTTAAGGTGAGTGATGAGGCTTTTACTTCGATCTTTTGTTTTGGCTGAACCAGCTCCGAACCGAGCAGTGCCAGTGCAAGCCATAATCCGAGCATGCCGATAATGCCTATCCAGCCATTTCCATCCATAGTGAGTTGGTATGGATACAGCCCTGCATCGAACTTGGCGATGATTTGCACTTCCATGATGGTAAACCAGCGAATCAGCCATGCACTTGCCAGTGCGGCAGCAGACACAAAACTGAGCCCTATGACGTGACGAAATCTGGCTGATGCGGACTTTTGGGTATCGCGCAAGAAGATGAAAGCGAGCAAAACACAACCTAAAACGACAAAAGTGAGCAGGGCAATGTTGTGCATCCACTGTTCGCTAGAATAGAGCGAAAATGCGGAATTGTTGGATGCCCAAATCGGTAGCAGTATCAGCGTTAATACACCGCTGGTAACCACTGATTTTTTAAGTAAATTAGTATCGCCAGATGTCAGTGTCTTTGACTGACTAGGCAGCAAGAGCCAAATCAACAGAGAAAATCCGACCGCGCTCATAAATGCAGTGACAAACCAAAGAACCGGCGACGCGGGTTGGTGCCATAAAGAGCGCGATTTAACGACTGCAATTTCAGCGCCTGTGTAGACTGCAATGGTGATGCCTGATAGCACCGTGATAACAGATACCATAAGCATGACTCTACGAGAGAGCACCCAGTCACCCAGTGACAGCTTTGAAATTAGAGGCAGTACTTTCCCTGGCTGATTACGTAAGTTGATCAGATCCTCGCGGAGATACAGCCATGCAGTCACTACCGCTAAACCTGAGAAAACAGGCAGGAACAGCGAGCCTAGAGACATCCATGACCACGGCGTGATGTGCACGTAAAAATGCCAAGCTCGTCCCGGCTGGTGAAGGTCGCCAGTTAACGCCAACGGGCCTACGATAGCGCCGATGGCCATCGTTAGCACCAGCGCGGCGCGTAACCGATGACTGGTGTGTTGCTCAAATAATAGGGCGATTAGGAACAAAATAGCGGCAGCGTAAGCAGAACCGATGTAAAAGAAGTACTGCACCGCCCACGGGAGCCAAGCCATTGCTTGAGGTTGGACTAACACTTCGGTGATGTTCATGCGCGCTTTCCTTGTGGGTCGTAAATAGCTGGCTGCCCGTCGATGTGGCTGGTGAAGCGTTCATCCATGCCGATGTAAAACACATGCGGCTTGGTCTCTTCATTGGGCTTTAGCACTTTGATATCGTCTTGGTGCTTCGCAATTAAGCGGCGAACTTCACTTGATGGATCATTCAAATCACCAATTACACGTGCTCCGCCAACACAGGTTTCCACGCAGGCAGGTAATAGGCCTTGTTCTAGACGGTGAGCACAGAAGGTACATTTATCTGCGGTGAGGGTGTCTTCATTGATAAAACGAGCATCGTAAGGGCAAGCTTGTACGCAGTACGCGCAGGCGACGCAGCGGCTGTTATCCACCATGACAATGCCATCTTCGCGCTGAAAGGTTGCTTGAACCGGACACACTGCCACGCAAGGTGGGTTGTCGCAGTGGTTACAAAGGCGCGGTAGCATAAAGGCTTTTGCTTCTCGCGTGGCTGTAGAGCCATCATCTAACGTAACTTCGTATTGCTTTACGGTGGTTCGGAATTGACCAATTGGCGCTTGGTTCTCGATGCTGCAGCCCACAGTGCAAGCCTGGCATCCGACACATTTACGCAAATCTATCACCATGGCATAACGCTTGCCGACTTGCCCTTTTCGGTCAGCGGACTGGTTATTTCGAATAATGTTTCCCGCAGTTGCCGTGCCAATGCCTGCGACTGGAATTAACGCGGCTCCGGCTGTGACCGCGCTGAGAAAGCGACGTTTGGTGGAATCCATAACTCACCTGCTTTTTTTGTTGTATTTGAATTGACTGATTCCATTGTGAGAAATGCACTGCGAGGCTTATATTGTGGATTTCCACATACTCAGATCAAACTTGATCTAAAACAAATGTGGTTTAGGGAAGGTAGCTGTTATTCTTGTCGTACTCTCTTGACGGAACGATTCGACTCATCATGAAAAAAGCACTGTGGCTTCAGCTTTGGATTCTTTGCTTAGTTGCCTTTGCATCTTTGGCTCACGGCGCAGTTTCTGAACAAGCAGATCTGCAAGAGCAAAAAGCAGAGCAGCCACAGGTCAAGAAAAAAGTCGAAGTGGGCGTGTTAGCGATACGCGGCCATCTTTATGCCGAGCAGAGATGGCAACCGACCATTGATTGGCTCAATCAGCAAATTTCCGATGTGCATTTTGTCCTTCATCCCCTTAACTTGGATGAAATGGGCGAAGCGGTGAAGTTTCAGAAGATGAATTTCATCTTAACCAACCCAGGTCAGGCAGTGCGATTGGGCAGGCAATACGCGCTGTCGTGGATGGCAACGCTAACTAGCAGAGCCCCACAAAACTCGAATTACGGCATTGGTTCGGCGCTTGTGGTTCGAGCCAATTCAAGTTATCAAACGGTGCAAGATGTCTCAGGACGTCCCGTTGCGGCGGTATCAGAAAAAGCCTTTGGTGGTTACCTCACGATGCGCTATCAAATAGTCAAAATGGGGCTTAATCCAAACGATTTCTTTTCCGATGTCCGCTATCTTGGTTTTCCTATTGATGCCAACCTGTATCAATTACGTGATGGTAATGTGGAAGCGGCCGTCGTCCCTGCTTGTTTATTGGAACAGATGTTAAGTGAAGGGCTTTTACAACCGGGTAATTACCGAGTTTTAAATCAACAGCCGAATGAGCACTCGTTATGCGCTGTTTCCACACCGCTTTATCCTAACTGGTCATTTGCCAAAACAGAGCGCGGCTCAGCTCAGATCGCCAAACAGATTGCGCAAGTATTGTTAGCGATGCCACCTGAACACCCTGCGGTTATTGCGGCAGGCGCGTCAGGTTGGACGTCCCCCGTCAGCTTGCTGAGCATCGACAAACTTTATCAGGCGTTGGATCTCCATCCGTTGCAACAACCCTGGTGGAGTGAGGCTCTACGCTGGCTGCGTAGTCATCAAGAATGGGCATGGGCGCTGTTCATGTTTGTGATTGTGTTGAACGCGTACCACTTTTGGCTTGAGTATCGATTTAGCAAGAGTAAGCAAGCGTTGGAGCAGACATCGTTACGATTAAAAGAGAAAAGTGAACAGTTAGAACATTCACAAAGGGTCGCGATTGTCGGAGAAATCGGCACTAGTCTTGCCCATGAACTCAATCAGCCACTGGCAGCCATTCGCAACTATAGTGAAGGCGGTTTACTTCGCTTGGCCAAAAAGCGCCCTCATGAAGATATTGTCCCTGTGCTTGAGAAAATACAGGGCCAAGTTGAAAGAGCCGATGCAATTATTCAGCGATTAAGAACGTTGATTCGCAAGCGCAGTGTCGACAAAACGTCGTGCGATCTTCAAGTACTCATTGATGACACGATTGAGTTACTCCATTTTCGGATGCAGAAGCAAAACATTTCTATTGTGGCCAGTACAGAAGGGAACATTCGTCCGTTACTTGTCGATGCAGTTGGCGTACAACAGGTTTTAGTTAATGTGATCAGCAACGCGATTGATGCGTGTACTTTGTTCCAAGAGAAATATCACTCATCAGGTTATCAAGGTAAAATTGCCCTGCATTGCGATTACCAAATCAGTCAACTCTCTATTCGAGTGTTAGACAATGGTACAGGGTTGCAGCAAGAGAATCCGACTCAAGCGTTTGTGAGTAGCAAAGAAGAAGGGCTTGGGCTAGGGTTAGCCATTTGTCGCGATGTGATGGAAATGCATGGTGGCGAGTTTGTCATCAGCTCGACAGCACCACATGGTTGTTTGGTTGAGCTTGTGTTTCCATATCAAAACTAATCTGAACTAGGCATAGGAGCATTCAATGAGCAGCGGTGAAAAGCAGCTACCTGTTTTTGTAGTCGATGATGATGAATCGGTGCGTGACTCGCTCGCTTTTATGCTGGAAGAGCATGACTTCAACGTGACGACTTTTGCTGATGGGCAATCTTTTCTCGATAAAGTGAACATTCATCAGGCCGGATGCGTGATCCTTGATAGCCGAATGCCCAACCTTCGTGGTCAGCAAGTGCACCAAGTTTTAAATCAAGCCAACAGCCCGTTGGCCGTTATTTATCTGACAGGGCATGGTGATGTTCCGATGGCGGTCGATGCATTGCAAGCTGGGGCGGTCAATTTCTTCCAAAAACCAGTCAAAGGCGATGAACTGGCACGAGCCATTTTGCAGGGACAGGCGCAGTCTGCCACAAACCTCGATATGGCAGCAGCTAAATCGGCTTATGAATCGCTCACACCTAGAGAAAAAGACATTTTACGTTTGATCATTGAAGGAAAACGCAACATTCGTATTGCTGACGAACTTTGCATAGCAATGCGAACGGTTGAAGTACACCGAGCCAATCTATTGAAGAAGTTCTCGGCAAAAACCGTCGCAGAGTTGGCATATATTTATGGCAGGCTAGATTAAAGCTTAGCGAGTGAAGCCTCTTAAGGTTATTTAGAGGATACAACTTGAGCTTTATGACGACTCGCGTATTATCTTCTTCGTTCTTACTTTATCTGAATTCTTATGAGTTTGTTGACTAAACGACATCACACGCCACATAAGCGGGCAAAATGGCTACTGGCGATTATTGGCTGGGTGGTCGTTGTGTGTCTGATGCAAAATTCAGGCTTTGCATCGTCATGCTCTATGAAATATGAGACGGAATCGCCCGCGGTTTCATTTGCTGATGAGCGTTCGAGCGTCAAGTCGATTGATACTAAAGAAACCAGCAAGTGCGAATTGTCTGAAAAGTTAATTCAGTTTTCTCAACATCAACTCGATGTATTTATTGTTGTTCTGTTTGTCGGTCTTTTTGCTTCGGCAATTTGGTTGTGCAGTGCCTATATTGGTGTGCAACATTGGACGGAACCGATAGGCCGTAAGTATCGAGTCCATCTGACTTTCTGTGTGTTCCGAGAATAAAAGCGTGCTTTCTGACCACTAGCGTCAGTTATTTAGCACCTTTGTCTTTTAACTAGGAATCACTATGAATCAAATTACTAAACTGACTCAGTTTGCGTCCATGTTTTTTATGACGCTTGCTTTGAGTTTGCTCTCTCTGAGTATTTCAGCTCAAACTACTGATACAGGTTGGCTGACCAACCCGCAACATCTTCCAGTGCAAACGCGCTTTGTGCTCACTGGTCAACAAGATCCGCAAGCCAAAACAATCACTGGTTATCTGGACGTCAAGTTGGCTGGGGACTGGAAAACTTACTGGCGTTCACCTGGTGAGGGCGGCGTAGCACCATCTATTGATTGGCAGAATTCACAAAATTTATCCAAAGTGGATTGGCAATGGCCGCACCCACAAAAATTCGAACTATTAGGTATCGAGACTCTTGGGTATAAAGGCGATACTTTGTTCCCCATGACGCTGCACGTCGAAGACATGTCCAAACCTGTCACGATTGATGCGGTACTGACACTTTCTTCTTGTACGACGATTTGTGTGCTGACCGACTATCAAATTCAATTGACGTTCTTGCCTTCTGATCTAAAAGTCGATGAAGACGTGATGTTCAGTTACGCTCAAGCAGTGAGTAACGTGCCGCAGCCATCGCCGTTTATTGATGTTACTCAGGCGAGTTGGGATGCGAACCAATCGAAACTACAAATCAAGCTACAGAACAGTCAGGGTTGGCAACAACCACAAGTGCTGGTGGATGGTGTCGATGAAGCAACGCGAGACTATAGCTTCAAGCTTGAAGGAATGTATCAAGAAGGAAACATCGTCACCGCGAGCTATATCGTTGATACTTGGCTGGGCGATGTGGAGTTAGATGGTCAGTCGCTGTTTGTGACCATCAAAGACACCAATTTACTAGCAGAAGAAACCACTCAAGCAACTGCTGAGGCAATAGTTGAACCGTTGCCGAGCACGTCTCTAACGAGTGTTTTTCTATTCGCGTTGCTCGGCGGTTTAATTCTTAACATTATGCCTTGCGTTCTTCCGGTTTTGGGGATGAAGCTAAGTAGTATTGTTGCCGCTCAAGGTATCGAGCGTCGTCAAATTCGCGCTCAGTTTGTTGCCTCGTCACTTGGTATATTAACGTCGTTCTGGATTCTCGCTGGTTTTATTTTGGTGCTTAAGCTAACAGGTAATGCCATTGGCTGGGGCGTGCAATTTCAAAGCCCTTGGTTCTTAGGTTTGATGGTGTTGGTCACCACTTTGTTTGGGGCCAATATGCTGGGGCTGTTTGAAGTCCGTCTATCATCGGGTACCAATACATGGCTGGCCTCGAAAGGTGATAACTCCCTAGTTGGTCACTATGTTCAAGGTATGTTTGCTACATTGCTTGCGACGCCTTGCTCCGCGCCTTTTCTAGGAACGGCCGTGGCGTTTGCCTTGGGTGCCGACGTATTAACGTTATTTGCAACCTTTACAGCATTAGCATTGGGTATGGCACTGCCTTGGCTCTTAGTCGCTGTGTTTCCAAATATCGCGCTGAAACTACCAAAGCCTGGCTCGTGGATGAATGTCGTTAAAATCGTGTTTGGCATAATGATGCTGGCGACTAGCATTTGGCTACTTTCATTAATGGCAAATCATGTACCGATGTTATGGATTGCACTTATCGCTGTGGTTGCTTTTGTTGTAATGATGGCAAGAGTTAAGAAAGTGTATGGTGAGAAAGCGCTTGCTGTATCCGGAACTGCGTCATTAGTGTTGATAGCTGGTGGCCTGTTACTTGGTAGTGTCACTGCCGACCAATGGGCGACACCGCTTCCTGAGGACTTAGCGTGGCAGAAGCTTTCTAACTCGGCGATTGAAGATCACGTCAATAATGGGCGAGTGGTGTTTGTGGATGTCACTGCGGATTGGTGTGTCACGTGTAAAGCGAACAAGATCGGTGTGATCTGGCAAGATCCTGTCTACTCATTGCTGCAAAGCCCTAATGTAGCGACGTTAAAAGGGGATTGGACACATCCGGACGGCTCGGTAACTGACTTTTTACGAGCTCATGGGCGTTACGGTGTGCCGTTTAACATCGTCTATGGCCCGGCGGCGCCACAAGGTATCCCGTTACCTGTGATTCTGACTGATGATGTTGTTTTAAGCGCGGTGAAACAAGCGAGTGGGGGAGCCATTCAATGAGTTCGACAAAGCAGCGTAGAACATTCCGATATTGGCTCATTCAAATCGTACAGATGGTGCTCATTGTCACCGCGATTTCTATCGCGATGGATTGGTATCGCACTAAAGATATTCCTAAACAGGAGTCACCACCATTGAGCTCAGTATTGAGCGATGGCGAACACTTCGATGCAATCGCGCAAAGTTATGAACAACCTGTCGTTGTTTATTTTTGGGCGACTTGGTGTCCCGCTTGTAAATTTGTAAGCCCAAGCGTGAGTTGGCTGAGTGATGACTACACCGTAGTTGGCGTTTCTGGATCGTCGGGACCGAATGAGCGTGTGGCGCAGTTTATGAGGGCAAAAGAATATCGTTTTGAAAACATAAACGATCCTTCAAGCTATATTATGCGTGAATGGAAAATTAGCGTGACTCCAACCATTTATATTTTAAGAAATGGTGAAATTTCCTCCGTCACAACTGGCGTTACCACTCCGATAGGAATACTAGCGAGAGTTTGGTTAGCTCGATAACGCTATAAAAATCCGATATTCAAAATATTGAGTATCGGATTTTTTCTTTTTATTTTCTCGCTCTAACGGGAATAATAATGTGTGCGTATGGCATACCATTCCACATCACGTATGGGCCATCATAACTTGAACCGATGGGTAGATAGTCGAGCAACACTTGGTCTAGGGTAATAATCATCATGTGTGGTTCTTCCACAATCCATTGGTTATCGTCCGTTATTCCTTCTGAAAATGGGTCGGTGTTATTGGCGCCGCCATCACTCGCTAACATGCCAAAAAGTACAATTAACTGAAATGAAATTAGTTAAATAGTCAGATTAATAAATTAAAGCTTAATTTAATAAAAATTAAAGTTTGATAAATTTAATTATAGAGTGCCTTTAAAAAGGAAGTGTTATTTAAATTTTAAATAGTAATTGATAGTTTTACTATGTTAATTTAAGTGTTCATTTATAAACATTTTTTCGTCTATTAATACGCATGGTTTAAAACATCTTGGCTGTCCTGCTTTGAAGCGTGACCAAAAGGTGATAAATAGGTGTTTTTAGTGATATGAGCTGAGTTTATTTGTAATCTATATTTTCAACACCTAATTCCCCTCGTATGGCTAATCGTATAAAACAACATTTTATCTTTATTGTTGTCACGCTAAAGCGTACTTTCTTAATTATATGATTAGTTATAAAGGTAACGAGAATGGGATTAAAAATCCGTGGCTCTGTTGGTATAAATGGCACTAATTCGAAAAATGATGTTAAAGCAGTTCAACAATTTTTAAATGATAACCAAAAGAGAATAGGTTTTACCCGACTGTTGGTTGTTGATGGCTCGTTAGGGCGGAGTCCTCATTTGTCGAAAACAGTAGAGGCAATAAAAGTGTGTCAGCGTAAGCTACTTTATATGGTAAAGCCAGATGGTCGGATCGATGTAAATGGTAGAACTCATCGTAAGCTCAATGGATTACCATCCTATAGTTCAGTGAAAAATGATCCTCATGATGCTCAAAAACTAGTAACCAAAGTGCCTTGGATGAAAACAGCGTTGGGAGAAATTGGACAAAAAGAAGTTTCAGGCACTAAGGCCAATCCAAGGATTTTAGAGTATTTTACAGCATCTAAGTTCTGGGGCACTGATGACTCTGGAGGTCAAAATGCTTGGTGTGGTTCGTTTGCCGCTTGGGTTTTTAAACAACACGGAATCACTCCAGTAAAAGAAGCTTATCGAGCAAAGGAGTGGAAGGGTTTTGGTAAAAACATCTCAGAACCTATACATGGAGCTCTAGGGATTAAATCGAGAAAAGGTGGTGGGCATGTTGCTTTTGTCGTGGGAAAGAGCCCTGATGGTAGGCATTTGTACATGTTAGGAGGAAACCAAAGCAACCAAGTCAATATAGCAAAGTACTCTATTGATGTCTGGGACAAGTTCGTAGTACCGAGTAACTACGATGAAACAAAAGGTACTTTACCTGTATATACAAAAGGCTCTGCCTTAGCAGGAACGGAAAGTTAAACATGAAGAAATTTATAAGTTTGCTAGGCTGTGTGAGCTTATCAGCTTGTGCTTCACAGGGAGTGTACTCTCAGAATGAGGTACTCAAAGATGCGATATTTCAAACGCCCTATTCTGCAGTGGTGAAAATTACAGGTTTTGAAAAGTTTGCTGAACACGAGGAAGATGTTCTCTTTAAAGTTCAAGCAGAAGTGATTCAGAAACTTCGTGGAGACGTTGGGTCTGAGATTACTTTCAGTATGTATGGCGAGCTAGGAGATGAGCCCAATATACACAATGATCCTGTCATTCTCACACTATGTCGTGATAAAGATACATATTATTGGCCTGGAACGGGGGCTGAGTTTGGGGCTAATCAAGAGAACATATTAAACGCTCAAGAAACAGCTGCTCACTTGGATACAGAACAGCGCCATTTTGCACATTGTTCAGAATGAAATTGATAGCGGTTGAAATGAGCGGTTACAGAGCATGTTAGTTGCCATCGTAGACAGCGTCTTTGCTGAATGATTCGTCGAGATTTTTTAGTCTTTGATTGTCAGAGGCGACTGACAAAACCATACCAACTGTGACAACCAAACCGCTATTAAAGCAGGATATTATTCCTTCAACTTTGTGTTTTAGGAGTAGTCATTAGACTACCCAATAATTGTTGGAATAAATAATGACGAAACGTTGGCTTGTCTCCGCTGTGAGCATCGCGCTGCTCGGCGGTGGTACGTATTTCTATCTCCAATCTGCTGCTCAACCAGAATTGCTGCCTACATTGATTGTGGAAAAAGGCACGATTGAAAAACAAGCGGTGGCTGTTGGTAAAATTGTCCCTGCACACTCTGTGTCTATCAAGTCACAAATCGACGGTATCGTCGGTGAAATTTACGCGAAAGTTGGTGAAAAGGTGAAGCAAGGCCAGCCGCTGATCAAAGTGCGTCCAAACCCAACACCCCAAGCATTAACGGATGCATCGGCAGAACTCATGCGTAGCGAAGCCGATCTGGAATCCGCCAAACAAAAACTGTCCAACTTAGAAAGCTTGGTCAAGCAAGACATTATTCCAAGTAACTACGACGAATACGTAAGTGCGCGCTCGGCAGTCAAATCTGCGCAAGCGGACGTATTGCAAAAGCGCCAGAATCTCGAACTCATCCGCAGTGGTGAGGCGTCTATCGGCGATGCGCGTTTAACGTCGACGATCTACGCGCCAATTGATGGCACAGTACTCAACCAGAAAGTAGAGGTCGGAGAGCCGATCATCTCGACTCAATCAAGCCAAGCCGCGACTGAAATGATGTCATTGGCCGACATGAACAGTCTGATTTTTAAAGGTAGCGTCAGTGAGCATGATGCTGCGCAGTTGTCTCCGGGAATGCCCGTTATGTTGACGGTTGCGCCTTATCCTGATGTGGCGATTTCTGGTGTGCTAACCAAAGTGGCGATTCAATCTGAGAACCTTAACTCACCAGAGGGCAATGCTTCGGCAAAAAGTTTTGATAACGGTTTTGAGGTTGAAGTGGGAGAACTCAAGATCCCACAAGATGTGTTGCTTCGTTCTGGTTTTTCATCGACGGCTCAAATCATTCTGAAGAAGTCTGAAAACGTGCTCACTCTACCGGAGCGCGCTCTGCAATTTGATGGTGACGCACCGAATGTTCTGATCCCCGACAGCTCAGAACAAGGGTTTCATAAACAACCTGTGAAACTCGGTCTGTCAGATGGCATCAATGTCGAAGTGCTTGACGGCGTGGAGCTTGATGAAGAGGTTATCGACAACAGCATGATGGGAGCGGCGCATGGTTAAGCTGCAACGATCAACAATCGCCTTTGTATTGTTGGCTGCCACGCTCAGTTTGCCGACCTACGCAATTTCTATTGAACAAGCTTGGCAACAAGCAAAGCAGAACGATCCTAATTACGAAAAAGCGAAAATCGGTGTCCAGCTTGGCGAGGTTGGCGTACAGAGTAGCCGCAGTGCGTTATTGCCGGGTTTAAGTGCCAGTGCGTCAGCGGATTGGAATGAGTCCTCAAGCCATTCCAACAGTTACGGCGCGACCTTATCTCAAACTATTTGGGATAGCAGTTTGTGGTCGGAACTGGATCAAGCGAATGCCAATTATCTCAAAGCACAGTTAGAGCTATCTCAATCGCATAACGAGCTTGCGCAGAAGTTGCTCACCGCTTACCTAGATGTGGCAAGCGCACAGGGCGACCTCAAATTGGCGCAGTCCAAGCTGGAAGAGGGGAAGGAACTTCTCAACATCATTGAGAAACGCTATCGAGCAGGCAAAGTGAAGTCGGTTGATGTTGAAGAGATGCGAGCGAATCAAGTCTCTGAGCAAGCAAGTATCCTCAATGCAAAAGCCGATCTCGAAGTGAAAAAAGCAGAGCTTGCGGCGTTAATCAATCAAATGCCGGAGAGTGTCGACCAAATTCGAACGGATTCTTTGATTCAGCCGCCGATGCTGGTGGACTCTCAGGAGCAATGGCTAAAACTGGCGAAAGACAGCAGTCCAGAGCTGTTGGTGGCGGCGCAGATGGTGAAAGCGAGCGAGTTCGCGAAAGATTCAGCTAAAGGTGGATACTACCCGACCGTCAAAGGCAGTGTGGGCTACAGCGATGGTGACAATCGTTCAAACGGCGAGTTTAACGCTGGGATTAGTTTGAGTTTGCCGATTGACCTCAATGGTGCAGTGCGAGCGAAAGTGGACGAAGCATCGTTGAACATTTTAAGCGCCAAGCAAGATATGCGTAGAGTGGAAATTGATATTCAGAAACGAGTTATTCAGCAGTTTACTCAGGTCGATATCAACTGGAATCAAGTTTTGATAGCGAACGAGCTGGTTGAGTCGCGCGCCAGAGTGTTGCAAAGCAAAGAGAAACTTTACGACGCTGGTCTGCTTGAAGTGTCGGAAGTTATCAGTGCACACAACAGCTTGTTTGAGGCGAAAAACAGTCTGCAAACCAACTTGTACAGCTATTGGCGTAAGAGAATCGGCTTACTGCAAACCGCAGGGAAACTCGATGACGATACCATGGCGTTGATCTCTCGGGCTTTTCATTCATGAGCAGCCTGTTGCAGCAAACTTGGCAAACGTTGATGGCACACCGCATGAAGAGCGTGCTAGCCATTATCGCGATTGCTTGGGGCGTGATCTCTGTGGTGGTGTTAATCGCACTTGGCGAAGGCTTTTATCGCCATCAGACCCAGTCGTTTTCCTTTATGATCAACAATGTGCAAGTGGTGTTTCCGTCGAGTACCAGTAAACCGTGGCAAGGGTTACCTTCAAGACGACAAATTGATATTCCACAAGAAAAAGTCGACATGATCAAACAGTCGGGCTTCGTGCAACAGGCGTCGAGTGTTTACGCCAAATGGGATGCGAATATCACCAATCTCAAAGGACAGAATTTATCGAGTACGGTCAGCGGTATTGATACGTCTTACTTTCCTTTAATGCAACGCAAGCTGCAATCCGGTTCGAGAAACCTGTCACCAAGTGATATGGACAACCACACTCGCGTGGCAGTGTTAGGCGATCAAATTGCGCAAATGGGCGGAATCCAAATCGGGGATAGGCTCAAAGTCAACGGCATTCCGTTTTTGGTGATTGGGATAACCGTTGGTGAGGACACTGGCATTTCATTCGGCGATAGCCGCACGGTTTTCATTCCTCAAACAACGTACCGCGATTTGTGGGATGCGAAACCTTGGATGGTATTGATGAAGCCGAGAGAAGGGATGGATGCATCGTCATTTCGACAAAATATCGTGAACTTTTTCGCCAAGCAGCTTCATTTTGACCCAAGTGATAAAGATGCGGTCGAATTACCCGATTTTAGTGAAGGTGCGGCGGTCATCAGTGGAATTTTGCGTGGCATTCAGATTTTTCTCGGAGCGAGCGGCGCGATGACCATGGCGGTCGGTGCGCTTGGTGTTGCCAACATCATGTTTTTATCTGTCACGGAGCGCACGCGTGAAATCGGTGTGCGTTTGGCGATCGGGGCGACTCAAAAATCCATACTCAGTCAGTTTATTCTTGAAGGGCTTATATTGGTAGCCGTGGGCACGGCATTAGGTCTGATGTTTTCGTATGCAGTGGTATCTGTCCTAAGCAGCATGGCATTACCGGAATGGATTGGTTTACCTGTGATCACGCCAGATTCCATTGCTTGGTCTTTACTTGTGACGCTTATCTTGGCATTGATGGCGTCGTATTTCCCAGCAAGGCGAGCATCGCGTCTCACGCCAGTCATTGCTTTGAGTGCGAGGGCTTAGTCATGTTGTTACCGATGAGACAAATTTTCCAAGAAATGGCCGCAGAAAAGCTGAGACTGGGTTTGACCATTCTAGCAGTAGCGTGGGCGACCCTTTGTATCGCTGCTATGTTGGCGGTAGGTGAGGGTATTCGTCAGGGCGTATTGAAAACCGCACAAAATGGTAACGGCAACTTGATTTATTTGACCGGAGGGCTGGCCACCGTCGACCACGGTGCTTTTCACCAAGGTAAGTTTCTGACACTAAAAATGGACGATTCAGAGGTCGTTCGAGCGTTACCCGATGTAAAAAGCGTTGCGCCAACGGCGAAGTGGAAAGAGCGCATCACCGTTGGTGACAGAAGCTCGTGGCAAGAGCCGTTAGCGGTCACGAGCGAGTTTCAATCCATGACCAATTTGGTGCCGATGGCGGGGGGGCGATGGTTAAACCCACTCGATCAAAAAGAGACGCGCAAAGTCGTTGTACTGGGTTATGAACTGGCAGCCGACTTATTCAACCCGAATGAGGACTTTAGTTGGTTTGCGACAGCCACATTGCAAGTCAACCCTGTGGGGAAAAAGGTAAAAATCGGCAATGAGGAGTTCACCGTTGTGGGCGTATTGGAGAAAAACAGCGCCCAAATAGAACTGGGGGATCTTATCAACTATTCCAGCTTTGTGCCGTTAGCGACGTGGAAGCGATTTCATGTCAACGGTGAAATTGGTGGCATCAATGTGCAGCCACAAGCGGATGTAGACCGAGAAGCCTTAGCAAAGACGATCAGGCAAGTGATTGCCCGTAAACACGGGGCAAGTGTCAGTGATGAACAGGTCGTCCAAGTCGATGATATGTTCCTTAAGCAAAAGAGTATGCAGCAGTTTCTGATAGGTTTGCAGAGTTTCCTTGGCATTATCGGCTTCGTGACGTTAGCTGTTGCTGGTGTTGGCATCGCCAATGTGATGTATGCCACCGTAAAGCGATCTACGCGTGATATCGGTGTGCGCATGGCAGTCGGTGCAACCCCAACGGCTATTCGCATGCACTATTTAGTACAGTCTTTATTGACAATGATGATGGGGGGGGCGTTTGGGTTAGCCGTGACGTACGCGCTGGTGTCTGCCATCAGTTCCATTCCTTTAGAGGGCAATGCTTTTTATGAACAACTGGGTAAACCTGTCCCTGAGTTGTCGTGGGTCGTTGTCGCGATTGTCATCCTCACCTTAGTGATCATTGGTGTGGCATCTGCATGGTTACCTGCAAACCGAGCCGCAAAAGTCAGCCCGTTGGAGGCGCTACAAAGTGAATAACAACAATAACTCTGGAAAGAACATGTCGAACAAGCCGCTTGTTGAGCTGACCAACATCTGTAAATACTACTCAAGCGGGGAGGCGGAAGTTCGCGCGCTAGACGGCGTTGACTTAACCATTAATCAAGGTGAGTTTCTTTCGATTCTTGGCCCGTCCGGTTCAGGCAAATCAACGTTGATGAACATGCTCGGCTGTTTAGATAAGCCCACCGATGGCAAGTACCAACTTGGCGGCCAAAACGTCGCAAGTTTAAGTGCGAATGAGCTGGCTGGCATTCGTAACCAAAAGATCGGATTTGTCTTCCAAAGCTTTAACTTATTGGAATACGCGACGGCGCTTGATAACGTGGCACTGCCGTTGGTTTACTCTGGTATCAAAGCCAAAGAACGTCGCCAGCGCGCAGCTAAATTGCTAGAGCAAGTCGGGCTAGGGGATCGTTTAGACCATAAACCAAACCAGCTTTCTGGTGGTCAAAAGCAGAGAGTTGCGATTGCAAGAGCCTTGGTCAACGATCCGCAAATCATCCTAGCTGACGAGCCAACCGGCGCGCTCGATTCAAAATCTGGTGCTGAGATCGAAGCTCTGTTCAACCAACTCCACGCCGAAGGCAGAACATTGATCATCGTGACGCACGATAACGCTCTGGCAGAGCGCACTAAACGCATCATCACCATCAAAGACGGCAAGGTAATTTCGGATAGGGTGCCGGAGTGATATTCACAGTTTGGAGCTTTACTAAAATAAAGGTAATTTCGGATAGGGTGCCGGAGTGATATTCACAGTTTGGAGCTTTACTAAAATAAAGGTAATTCGCCTATGAAAATGGTCACTTTGGAAGTGGTGTTTTAGTCAGCCTTGTTTAGAATTTACATCTTGATTTGAATTGCTAACTGTTTTGATAGTTAGTTGATGTGAAATTTGGTTCCCACAAGGCTACAAGATTGTAATGAATATAAACCACGCACTTTATAGAAGCGAAAAGTATAGCGAAGAATCAATGGAAGAGATTCTTTCTAGGTTAAAAAATACTGACTATTTTTATTTAAATGAGAATAATCCTAGTGAAGGTGCTTACTTGACTAAGAAAAAGGAAAATATCTTAATAGTAAAAAGAAAAACTTCTCGAAGTTCTGAAGCACATCAAGACCGGTTATTCAATACTCGTGAGTTTATAAACTTCAGCTCAATTGTTGCAGGACGAGAGATTGGTGGGGAGCTTCGATGTAAACTAGGACAAGATAAAAATAAAACGAAAATAACGTACTCTTGGTATCCTGATGAGTTTGTTCAAAATTTTTGTTATGCATTTATTGTTCTGGCTTTATTAATGTCAGCTTTTAAATTTACTCCTGGTGATTACGATGTTATTTGGAATCTATTGAAAGCTGTTTTGATGTTTTCAGTTCCAAGTTTATTACAAATGATTCACCTTCCAGGACTAATAAAGCTGGCAAACAAAATTTTGAGATTAAATGGCACTAAACAATTGTTATTAAATACATAAAAATAGACTTTAATGTAAGCAATCACTTTCTATATTTAATAATCCGATTCCTATCAAAAGTAATCGACTTTTGTTTATATCTCGTGTGGTTAAAACCGATTTTTAGAGAGCAACTGCTCCAGTTTTCCTTTTGCTGTCTTACTTACCGTTTGCATAAGCTTGAAGCTTGGCGCTGCTATGCCCGATTGTTCAAGCTCTTCCACCATCAGTAACCAAAGCTTTGCCATTACCTGTGCATCGGCTAACGCGCGGTGGAATACACCGTCGTTTTCAATGTTCTTATAACGAACCAACTCACCCAACTTGTGTGACGGCGCATCTTGAATAAGGCGTTGTGCCACCAATAAAGAACACGCGAACTTGCCAGAATAACCGCAGTTAATTCGCTCCAGTTCCGCATCCAGAAAGCGCTTATCGAACGACGCGTTGTGCGCAGCATGTTATTGGTAATGCCTGTGTAAACTTCAATGGATGAGCTCACACGAAAGCCAGGATTCATAAGTTGCTGAAAACTATCGATCACCTCAACATCAACGATCTTAACCGCACCGATTTCAATCGCGCGATCACCCATATTCGGAGACAGACCTGTGGTTTCAAAGTCGAGTACGACAACGGAGTTAGCTTGAGGCATGAAGTTTTCCAACTGAACAATAAGGCGCAAGAGTATCGTTGAAAGTGTGGGAAAAGGGAAGGAGGAGGAGAAGCTTTAGTAGTGAGAGAAACTTACGGAAGCTCAGTTAGAAATTGAATGTTAGCTTGCCCACTAGATAAAACACCTTACAAAATCTGGTGCGTTCGTTTGCCCTCATAAAATGTAACCTAAGGCGATTCAAACTCTCACTGTGGTATTTGTCTGTTCAAAGTTACGTTTTTGGGTGGCGGGGTTATCCTGATATCTGGGCAGCAATGATTACTCTGTGCTTTTTAATGAAACGGCACTTACCCACTTTGATCATACCTTTTAAAAGGTGCAATCTTAACCATTACGCTGGTGTCCACAAATAACGTTGCAATATCATGACTTACTAAATTTGAAAAAGTTACAAATACATATTCAGAGGTGTGCTGGTGGTACACCAAACACGATTGTATTTTTACCCGTTGTACTTTCTAGCTCAATAGTGTTTCTTTTCTACAGAGTGTTTTTACTCACTTATATGTTGCTGACGTGTTTTTGCCTGAAAAAAAGTTATCTTGCATAGTGAAACCAACACAAACACGGTCAATTTTTGGTTATCATCGACTGATGCTTACCTGTATTTACCAAATTGAACAAAAATACAAGTAAACATTGAAGTTCAATATTACTAATAACTATTAAATTTGATATGAAGTTCGGAGGATTTAACCTTGGAGAAATTTAGATAACAATGAAAAAACGTGATGTTAATTTATTGCAAAGAGTTATGTTCAGGCTAAAAATAACATTCAATATTATTTATAAATTACTTGTTGTTGCGTTGCCGATTGATATTCTTAAATACTTAGCGATAAAGGGGTCTAGTGTGGCTCAAATTATCTTAGCGAGACGTTACTATCATGGAAGGCGTGTTAAGTATAATAAAAAGCTAGTAGTAAATTGGTTAACGAAGGCAGCGTTGAAGGGAAGCTCGGAGGCAAAGAAAGAACTTGGCTACCTGTATTTTAGTGGTGAAAAATTTAAAAAGGATTGGCGGTTAGCTAGCAAATGGTTGACGGAAGCATATGCTGACGGAGAAGTAGATTGCGCTGCTATTTTAGGCATAATCTATGAAGGAAACGGACACTTTCGTCGAGATTCAGCAGAAATGTTGAGATGGCACACGATTGCAGCAGAGTCTGGAGATTTAGAAGCGCAAAAAACTCTTGCGGCGATTTATACTATGGACAAAGAGTACTCTAACCCTAAAATGATGATGCATTGGCTACACAAGGCAGCAGATCAGAATGACACGGACGCAATGCTTCTTCTTGGACACACTTATCTGGATGGTGACCATTACGATTTCAACGAGGCTCTTAAGTGGCTTAAGACTGCTGCCAACAAGAAGGATCACTACGCATTAGTTTTACTTGGTGACATTTATTCATCAACTAAGTACAACATTGTAAATTATAAAGAAGCCATCCAAAAATACTATAGTGCAGTAAACGAAGGTTCAAGCGTTGCGATGGGGAAAATTGGATATATGTACCAATATGGCCTGGGTTGCGATAAGAATATAGATAAAGCAATAGAGTGGTATTCCGTGGGGGTTAAATACAATGACCCATATTCTCAATTTGGCTTTGCGCAATTATATCGTGATGATGAAAATGGGATGATGAATTTAATTGAAGCGTTTAAATGGTCTTACTGGGCAAAAAAAAACAAACATCCAGACGCAGAAAAACAGTTCAAAGAAATCTCTGGAAAACTAACGAAAAAAGATATAGATAAAGCACTACGTTCGGCTCAGAGTTATAAAGTAAAGCCTGTTAAAAGTTTGGGTTTTACTTTAGGTTATAAAATGGGAGAAAAAGGTACTATATATAGGTGAGTAATTATGAAAATTAAATCCACTTAATAATTTATTATGGTTGTTTATTATCATTTATTAATGGAGCGAAGAAAGTTAATTCCTAAAAAATATGGAACCACTCCTTTAACTATTGATGAACTGGGGTAACTGACTAAATTTGTTTTCTGGTTCGCTCTAATAAATAATTCTAAATTGATGTTTTCATAAGAATACGGAATTTTTAATACTGGTAAATAGAAGTAGCAAAGGAGGCACAATGATTTATTCATTAAAACTGAACTGGAGGAATATGCTAATGCTCTGTATTAGAAGTACAATATGTACATTGGGTTTGGTAGCTTTTTCTGTCAGCGCTTTTGAGGGAGAGAGTTTTCAACACAAAGATTGGTATCTAGCTTGTGATAATACAGGGACCTGCCGGGCGGCTGGCTATTCAAATATTGGCAGTCTCAATCCTGTTGCTGTGATGTTTACTCGTAAAGCGGGTCCTGCAGCGTCAGTAACGGGCAAAGTGTATTTAGGGGATGAATCTGATTTTGACCATTGGCCTGAGCAGATAAATCTTTATATCGATGGCCTAGAGTTGGGCCCGATACAGCATGACGCCATGACATCCATGCAGGTTCAGGCCATTCTTGCAGTAGTGACTAAAGATGCACTTATTGAAATTGGTGATGGTAAAACTAAATGGGTACTGTCTGGTAGCGGTGCCAGTGCCGTGTTTCGTAGGATGGATGAATATCAGGGGCGCCAGAATACTCCGTTTGCTATTGTCGCAAAAGGTCAAGGCGCTGAGTCTAGGGTGAATCTTGCTGTGGCTATCCCCACACTTGTGAATGTTGGCGGCGATGCAATGATGAAATCACTTGAGCCAGAATCTGCCCAATATGCCAAATTGTTACCACAGCTTCGTGCTAGCTATCAGTCTAACGGAGACAGTTCCGAGTGCCATAGACTGTTTGAAGAAACACCGTCAATTGCTATTGCAAAGCTTAATAATGGCCAATCATTGATTGAGGCGTCCTGTTGGATGGCGGCTTATAACTATGGTTCAAGTTATTGGTTGTTGGGAGAAGGCGATGCTGCTGTGCCTAAACGTCTTAACATCTATGGTAATGACTATTCTGACGGCATTGTTTCCTCCGCTCATAAAGACCGAGGATTGGGGGATTGCTGGAGCTTTGAAAGCTGGTTGTTTGATGGCAAACAAATGGTTCGTGCGAGTTATGGTAATACAGGTTTGTGCCGTGGTATTGCCGCTGGAGGCATTGACTTCATGCCTATTTGGGTAAGCGAAGTGGTTACTACACAAGATTTGAATAAATAGCTATGTTTTTAAGTTACTGTTCTAGCACTTCTGCTCAGGGCTTTTTAAGGTTCTGAGTTTAAAAGCAATAATTGCTGTCTGACTTGTAACAATTCTGGTACTAAAAAACGGTAGACCCTATCACAAATACCTACGAGAAATTGTTTGTGAAGTATAAATTACATAAAACTCTTCTTGTGCGTTCCTAGCTTCGATAAGGCGTAGCTATAGTCAGATAAAAAATACATCCAATATATAATCAATTCGGTGTAAAGTTTGCGAAATCAGGAACTATACCAAAAGCTCTTTTGATGAGGTTCTTTACTCCTATTTCAACTTTTATGCCGGCTCGCCCCTCAAGCTTAATTTTGCTCGTGGTACTTTGTGGATGTGATGGTTTTAAGAGGGCTCTACCCCAAATTCGTTAGATTAAATAATCTAAAAAGTCTAAAAGCGTGTGTTTTATACTACGAAAATACTGCGATAGAATGAAACTTAACAAGATTTAAGCCTTTTATATAGTTGTTTTGCTTGTCAAACCGCTTCTTTTAGTAGTGAAATTGTTTAAACAACTTGTTGGGAATGATAAGTCGCAATAAGTATTGCTATCATCCTCTTAACCCAAGATAAAACTGACCGTATGTGAATGTTTTATGCATTCGCACAGAAAATAAATATAAATCTGAGAACAGGTATGTCATTATCAATAACAAGATTCACGAGGGTAATCTGCCCGACCCTGGGCAGTTTGCTCTGTTTAACCTTTCTTACTGGCTGTGAAAAAGCAACAGAAGGGTTGGTGTATGGCACAAAAAGCAAGTCAGTAATTATTGACTATAATGGTAGCGAAACAGATGTCATCATCCCAGATTCGGTAACTACTATTCGGCGTGATGCGTTTAGACGTAGCAAGCTCACCAGCGTGACTATCCCTGATTCAGTGACTACTATTGGTGCGAGTGCGTTTAGTTACAACAATTTGACCAATGTGACTATTCCAAATTCCGTGACCACCATTGGTAGGGATGCATTTAATGGAAACAAGCTCTCTAGTCTGACCCTTTCAAATTCGTTGACTACCATTGGTGATTGGGCGTTTCAACACAACGAACTAACTAGCTTGATCATTCCAGACTCGGTAACAACCATTGGTAAGGAAGCATTTTATGGAAACAAGCTCTCTAGCCTGACCCTTTCAAATTCTGTGACCACTATTGGGGATAGTGCGTTTGAACGCAACGAGCTTACTAGCCTGATCCTTCCAGATTCGGTGACCGTTATTGGCGAGAGTGTGTTTGCCGATAATGAGATCCACAACGTGACTATACCAGAATCTGTGACCACCATTGAGGATGACGCGTTTATTCGAAACAAACTCACCAGCCTGACTATACCTAATTCAGTGACCACCATAGGAAAAGTTGCGTTTGCTGACAACAACCTCACCCACGTGAGTCTCTCTGATTCGGTAACCACTATTGGTTGGGGGGCATTTACTGGCAATACACTTACCAGTGTGACCATCCCAGACTCTGTGACGACTATTGAGGGTTCAGCGTTTTCTGACAACTATCTCACCAGCGTGATTATCCCAGATTCGGTGACCACCATTGGTTCTAATGCGTTTAATGGTAATGCAATATCCACATTCAACAATGCGCCATCAGATGGCATAATCTTTGCTCGTAATGATGATGGTACTGACAACAAGAAGGTTGTTGTTTCCTTTGGCGGAGGGAGAAAGGAGATTGTTATTCCTGATTCGGTGACTACCATTGGTTTCGGTATGTTTGAGGGCAACAATCTTACCAGTGTGACTTTTCCAGATTCGGTGACTGCCGTTGATAAGAGCGCGTTTGGTCATAATAATCTCACTAGCATAACCCTTCCAGATTCGATAACTACTATTGGAGACTATGCGTTTATTTACAATGAGCTCACTAGTGTAACGCTCCCAGGTTCTGTGATTACTGTTGGGGATAATGCGTTTGCTCACAACAAACTTACCAGCGTGACCATTCCAGACTCGGTGACCACTATTGGTGAGGAGGCGTTTGCTGATAACGCGCTCACTAGTGTGACTATTCCAGATTCGGTGACTACTATTGGTGAAGGGGCGTTTGCTGGTAACAAGCTCATCAGTGTGACCATTCCAGATTCAGTGACTACCATTGGTGAAGGGGCGTTTGCTGGTAACAAGCTCATCAGTGTGACCATTCCAGATTCAGTGACCACCATTGGTGAAGGGGCGTTTGCTGGTAACAAGCTCATCAGTGTGACCATTCCAGATTCGGTGACCACCATTGGTGAAGGGGCGTTTGCTGGTAACAAGCTCATCAGTGTGGCCATTCCAGATTCGGTGACCACCATTGGTGAAGGGGCGTTTGCTGACAACAAGCTCATTAGTGTAACCATTTCAGATTCGATGACCACCATTGGTGAGAGGGCATTTGCTGATAATGAGCTTACTAGTGTGACCATTCCAAATTCGGTAACCACCATTGGTGAGAGGGCATTTGCTGATAATGAGCTTACTAGTGTGAACATTCCAAATTCGGTGACCACCGTTGGCCAGGGGCGTTTGCTGATAACGAGCTCACCAGTGTGACTATACCTAGTTCTTTAACTACCGTTGAGGATGATGCGTTTGCTCACAACAGGCTCACCAACGTGACCATTCCAGATTCGATAACCACCATTGGACATCGGGCCTTTTCTGGCAATGAACTCACCAGTGTGACTATCCCAGATTCCGTGAATATTCTTGGGTGGGAAGCATTTAGTTACAATAATTTAACCAATTTGATCATTCCAGATTCGGTGACCATTATTGGTTGGAAGGTGTTTAGTGATAATAAACTCACCAGTTTGACTATCCCAGATTCCGTGAACACTATTGAGGGGGCTGCATTTTCTAACAACCAGCTCATCAGCGTGACTATCCCGGATTCTGTGACCATTATTGGTAATGGAGCGTTTAATGGTAATGTAATATCTGCAGTTAACAATGCGGCATCAGATGGATTTATTTTTGCTCGTAATGATGATGGCACAGAGAACAAGAAGGTTGTCGTATCCTATGGTGGTTCAAGAAAAGGAATTGTTATTCCAGATTCGGTAAACACTATTGAGCGTGGCGCGTTTTCTGATAATGAGCTCACCAGTGTGACTATGCCTGATTCGGTGACGACCATTGGTGAAAAGGCGTTTGCTTACAACAAGCTCACCAATGTGACTATACCTTATTCAGTGAATACCATTGAGAATGAGGCGTTTCGGAACAACCGACTGACTAGCGTAACTATCCCAGATTCTGTGACCTCTATTGAGGATAGGGCGTTTAGTAATAATAAACTCACCAATTTGACCATTCCAGATTCAGTAAGAACTATCGGAGAGGCTGCGTTTTCTGACAACCAGCTTGTCAACGTGACCCTCTCAAATTCGTTGACTACTATTGGCTTAGGTGCATTTAATCGCAATGCACTATCCACAGTTAATAATGCACCATCAGATGGCTTTATTTTTGCTCGTAATGAGGATGGCACCGAGAATAAGAAGGTTGTTATTTCCTATGGTGGGGCAAGAAAAGAAGTTGTTATTCCTGATACGGTGACCATCATTGAGCGTAGGGCGCTTGCTAGCAGCGAACTAACCAGTGTGGTCATCCCAGATTCGGTTACCACCATTGGGCGTGAGGCGTTTGCTGGCAATGAACTTATCAGTGTGGCCATCCCAGAATCGGTTTCCACTATTAGCCATGGGGTATTTAGTAACAATAATCTCACTAGCGTAACTATATCAGATTCGGTAAATACCATTGCACCGGAGGCGTTTGCTGATAATAAGATCACTAAGGTGACTATACCAAGTTCAGTGTCCTTCATTGGTTATAAAGCGTTCCGGAATAACCGACTTACCAGCGTAACTATCCCAGAATCAGTGTTCGATATTCAAAGTGAAGCGTTTGCTGGCAATGAACTCACCAGTGTGACTATTCCATCTTTGGCGACCCACAATGGTTTGATAGCGTTTGATGAAGGTGTAGATATTCACTGGTATTAACACTATTTTGTGTGCTGTTGCAATTTTAATATGTGGCAGTACACAAAGTTTTTGGAGAATGGTGTTTTCATCAGATGTTGTTTTTGAAGGCTCTCTTATGACGACAGAGGTCTACGTGCAACATCCTTGTCTAGGTATTTAAAGTAATGGTATTTAATAATCTGTATCTAAACAAAGCCTTTTTACTATTGCGATTTCGCTCATCGCACTAGCACTTCCAAACTCATGTTGCCACACCTGTAGTTATTTGATAGTTGCTTATATTCAATTTTCCTAAAGACGTTAATAAGATGGTACGCCCCACACCTGCACTACACTCAGCTATGTCGCTGAATATTGGGAGGTGCCATCATGTCGGCAATCAAAGTTATTGGAATCGATTTAGGTAAGTCTACTTTTCATCTAGTTGGCCACGATTATAGTGGTCGTGAACAATATCGGCACAAATTATCTAGAAGTAAATTACTACAGTTTATCTCTGTGCATGAACCAACATTGATAGCAATGGAGGCTTGCTGTGGTGCTCACTGGCTTGCAAGAAAATGCCAAGAATACGGGCATCAAGTTAAACTTATCCCACCTCAATATGTAAAACCTTACGTTAAAGCTCATAAGAATGACTTTATCGATGCAGCTGCTATTGCTGAGGCATCTACAAGACCTAATATGAGGTTCGTTTCTCCAAAGAGTGAGCAGGCTCAAGTAGGCGTCGTTATTCGGCGTGTTAGAACTGGTTATATTAGGGAGAGGACAGCAACGATGAACCGTATTGGTTCGATGTTAATAGAGTTTGGCATCAGCTTTCCACGGGGTCATGCAAACATGAAAAAGCTGTTTCAATGGTTAGCGGACAACAAAGAACCGATCCCTCCGTTATTGGTTCAGGAACTACAAAATCAGCTCGACTATTACAATCAACTGAATGAACGGATAAAAGAGCAAGACCGAAAAATAGAAAAACTGAGTTCCGAAGATGAACTTTACGCTTTACTTCAAACGATACCAGGTGTGGGTCCCATGACTGCATCTTGCTGTTTATCGTGTGTTGGAAAACCTTCAGATTTTTCTAATGGTAGAAACTTTGCAGCGTGGATCGGACTTGTACCATTCCAGTACTCGACTGGAGGGAAACAACGGATGCTGGGAATTTCAAAGCGAGGAAATAAAGAGCTGAGAGAACTCTTTGTTCATGCCGCACGAGCAGTGATGTGGAGGGAAGAAACTGCTGAACGCTATTTCGTTTCATGGTTATTAGATTTGAAACGTCGAAAGCCTTTTAATGTTGCTCTAGTTGCGTTAGCAAATAAGCTAGCGAGGATTGCATGGTCAGTAATGACAAGTCACAAGCCCTTTGAATTAAGAGTTTAATCTAGATTTGCATATGGTAATGAAAGATGACAAAACGGTTAGACCACCAGATTGAAGACCTGATGGACAGAACAGCAACTAGAGTGCTTTCACGTTTTTGAGGACAATCTGGCGCGGATCTCATCGTAGAGCTGGGGCTAACTAATCAGTGTCCCAATTAGACTCTGAATACATTAGCGCAAACCAACGCCGTTATTTGGATTTTTCACTTGCAAAACGGGGCGTACCATACATTTGTCCAGAAATATCACGATCTGAATTTTAACACGTGGTATTTTCTAGCTTGAAAATGCCCCCAAATCGCTTAGAATCTTAACCCTATAAAACAGAGGCCGCATGTACTTACCCTACTGAAAGTAATCCTTTTTTATACTCCACCGCTTATTGATGCGAACAACTTAGCAAGCCGCCACCAAGATCGACATTTAAACTCACCTCATTTACAAAATTATTGCTTAGAAGGAAAAGTTACATCAGTGATGTAGGTCGGCATAGGGTCAATACCGCCGGCAATACCTCGGCATGGACCCGTGCTGGATATCAAAGTGGGTACCATAGATTGCCCATCAAACACCCATGCCTGACTTTCCCAGCAATCGCCATATCCTCGTCCCTTGCGGTCTTGGCGCGCCATACCATCTATATAAAAACCATCACTGTCCAATGCAACCAACTGATTGGGGCCATTTTTATCCGCTAACCAATGGTTGCAAAGCGCGTTGTAAGCCATAAGCCAACAAGCACCAATAAATCGTTTACCCTGACCCAGCTCTGCAGTTTCAAGTGATGCGCTCTGGAGTTCGAAATCCAACTCAGATGCTGGCACATTAGTGGTCAGCAACTGTAACACCTCATTATAAGCTGACGAACCGATTTCAAGGGTAACAGCGTTTGATAGCGGTGCTTGCACAGTCAAACTTGGTGGTACTTTAGCGGGTGGTACTTCGTTCTCAGATTGTTTACCTTTGGCAACCACAGCAAATGGTGTGTTGCTACGCCCTTGATACTCATCCATTTTGCGAAACACAGCGCTGGCGCCATTGTTCGAAATGCGCCAGCGCTGCTTTCCAGCGCCTACTTCAATTACCGCGTTAGTAGTAACCACCGCCAATAATGCCTGTACTTGCATGGCGCTCAGCTGACTCGTTTTATCTGTGTAGATTGGGCCGAGGTCTTGGTTGTCAATCAACAAAGTCACACTTGCTGGCAACGCCTGCTCATCATGTAGCTGCAGAAAAAGCTTTGCCGTGATCTGGGTTGCAGGTCCAGCTTCACGTCTAAACATCATTGCCATACCATAGCCAAGACCAGCTGGCGCGTACCCCGCTGCTCGGCAAGTGCCAGTATTGTCACATGCCAAATACCAATCTTTGTGAGCAAACCTAGCTCCGTCAAAAGCTTGGACAGAAAAAATCGCTACACTCAATGCGATTATAATTAGACGAATATAGCGCATTTTCTTATTCCTTTGAGATAATATATCTGTGAATGTTTGATGGATTCTATGCGTTGAATTTAAGTTAATTTGACTTATTCGAAGGCGATTTTTGACATGAACTACTCCAGCCAGACTGGAGTAGATAATGATTAATCTAAAGCCAATCTCATCGCTTGAAATACATTAGTTTTACCAGCTGTTACGCTCCTTCAGGCGCTTGCGTGCGAACATCCCTATAATATTGAATTGGGTGAGGAGCGTAACTTCCGCTTGGTCTGAGCTTTTGTTCGCTTCCGCGACTTTAGCTCGACTTTGATAGCCGCAGAAATTGCCCATCTCTAGTCTTCTTATGAATATTCATCTTGAATATGGATGATCAAATAGGCAACAGTTTTCTTTATTACAGGAAACTATTGCTCCTATACTCATTAGATCAAATACCCTGCAAAAAGTTATCCGATAGAATGAAATTCAACACGATTTAAGCGTTTTATATGCTTGTTTGGCTTGTCAAAGTTGCCTCTTTTGTTAGAGAAACTATCTAAGCATCTTTTTGGGAGTGATAATCCATTAAAAGTATTGTTATCATCCTTTTATCTCTGAGTAGAGCTAAATTTCTGTGAACATTTTATGCGTTTGCATAGAAAGACCGATAACGGTCTAATTATAAACCCGCGAGTAGCAATGTCATTATCAAGAATAAAACTCAATAGGCTAACTGACCAAATCTTTGGCATCTTGCTTAGTCTAGCCCTTCTAACAGGCTGTGAGCATGCAACGGAAGGGTTAGTCTATGCTAAAAAATTAGATGGCTCGCAGAACAAATCAATACTTGCAGAGTATACCGGTAGAGAGACCGATGTCATAATTTCAAGCTCGGTGACCATTATTGGTGAAGGCGCGTTTGTTGGTCACCAACTCACTAATGTAACCATACCGGATTCGGTTGCTACAATTGAAGATGAGGCATTTAAGGACAATGAGCTCACCAACCTGACCATTCCAGATTCCGTGGTAGCCATTGGCAAAGGGGCGTTTAGCGATAACAAGCTTACCAGCGTTAAATGTGTTTAGTTTTAACCAACTTAATAGTGTGACCCTCCCAGATTCGTTATCCACCATCGGTGCTGGAGGGTTCAATGGTAACGCGTTACCCACATTAAACAATATACCATCAGATGGCTTTATTTTTGCTCGTAATGATGATGGAACTGAGAACAAAAAGGTCGTTGTTTCCTACGGTGGAGCAAGAAGAGATATCGTTGTTCCTGACTCCGTGACTACTCTTGGGAAGGGGGCACTTTATGGAAATAAGCTCACTAACGTAACCCTTCCAAACACGTTGACTACTATTCGGGAGTTGGCACTTAGCCATAATGAGCTCACCAGAGTAACTCTACCTGACTCAGTATTTACCATTGGGAGGAGGGCATTTGATGGAAACAAGCTTACTAGCATAACCTTTCCAGATTCGGTGACTGTCATTGGTGAAGAGGCATTTACTGATAACGAGATCACTAGTGTGATCATTCCTGGTTAGGTGCGCGCTATTAGCCCATGGGCGTTTGATCTTGGTGTAGTAACTAAGCGGAATTAAAGCTATTTTTGGATGCTGTCGTCTTCAGCTGGTAAATAGCAACTATTGATAAGTTATCCTTGAAACCATATATATTGAGGCACACAAAACGAGCACTGCCGAATAAAAGGCAGTAGTTCTTTTGACGGTTTGTTTGTATGAGTCTCGAAAAGGCGAAAGTACATAAATGTGCAGGGTCTTTTTTACACGAGCTTGGCTTGCTGAAAGGTAAAAAATTAACGACAGATCCACATGCAAAAGCTATTCAGTAGAGCACGGGAGGAGATGTTTAAGATCTTCCTTTTGTTTTGAAGGTAATATAGCTACCGTCGGAGACGCCTTTCAGTTATTTACTTAGTCGTTTGGGTAGCAGAAAGGCTTTGTGATTCAAACAAACGTAAAGCATACAAGAGCAGTTAACTCCCACAGGGCAGTTCGACTTATTTGGAAATCTCATTTCAGCAACATTTCGTCTGCTCAGTATTTTAGCGCTTATAAATTGAATGACTGTCAAGTGACCGCGCATCTTGGTGGATTTTTGATATCTTAAAAAACTATATTTATGGATCTATCCATACTTCTCCTAATCACCGTCAGCCAAAATAGAGCAGAAAGTTCAACAAGCTTCTGTCCAACTTTGAGTTAGCATACTCAAAGCCAACCATTTCTCCATCTACAAATTCGAGACGCGGAAATCACTGCGTCTCATCTCCTCAACCTCAGCCTCAAACAAACAACTGTACCGCGCAGTAAAGTAGCGTCGCCGCTAAGGTCATATTGATCGCTTTGCCATATTTCTGGAATTGCGATTGAAGAAGTTTGCCTGCAATTGCCCAGATCAAGTTGCTGGCTAGAGCAATAAACGCGAGCACTAGGCTGGTGGCCAAGATCCAGTAGATGTTTTGTGTGTAAGGCAACACGAATGTCGATATGGATGTTACGCCGTATAGAATGATTTTCACGTTTACGAACTGCAAACCAAAGCCCGTCAAGAAAGTGATGCCCTCAGAATCTTCTGATGTAGTTTTGATATCACTTGTCGCGATTCCCCAAGCTAACCAAATGATGTAAGCCGCACCCACCCATGTGAGCCAAGGTGTAATCACAGGAAGCAGGCTGACCATGTGGTAAGTGAAAACGCCACACAGCAGCATCAAAACAATATAGCCGCAGAACATCTCAGAAATGACGTTGGTAGATCGCTTTAGCCCGTGCTGTGTTGCAACACTGAGCGACAAAATGTTGTTGGGACCCGGCGTGATCGAAGTAATGATGACGTAGGTGAAAAATGCGGTGTAGATGGCACTCATCTCTATCTCTCCTGTTTTTTGTGCACTATACTTCGCGTTAATCAATTAAAAAATTGAATGCATTTAAACTAAGAGTTTTAACTTTTTGAACTATTAAGTTAGGAGTTTGGTCATGAATCTAAAACGTTTCATTACGTTTAAAACCATTGTTGAGGAAGGTTCGTTTCTTAAAGCATCGCAAAAGCTTTATTGCACTCAGTCGACAGTTACCTTTAAGATCAAATAGTTAGAGCAAGATCTCTCATTGCAGTTGTTCGAAAAGATCGGCCGAAAAATGGTGCTGACTCAGGCAGGAGAAAAGATCCTTCCGTACGTTTATGAGCTCGCACGAGTGATGGAAAACATTGAAGGCACGGCACAACAAGAGAGTTCTGAGCCGACAGGGGAGTTGAAGGTTTTAATCGCAGAAACTCAGCTCGCTTATAAAATGGCCAATGTTTTGAAGGAATTCAGAATACGAGCGCCGAAAGTAAGGCTCTCACTGCAATCACAAAACTGCTATAAGATTCGTGATGAATTGATTGCTGATAAAGCCGATTTGGGTGTGTTTTATCGTGTCGGTAATGATGATGCACTCAAGGTGCATGAGTTTGAACAAGAGCCGTTGGTCCTTGTTGCTTCGCCGCTTTTAACAGGGTTGGATCTACAGAAAGGGGAGCAACACATTGATTTGGGATTCATCAGCAATGGTCCTAAGTGCCTTTTCCGTAAGACTTTTGAGAGCATCATCCAAAAGCGAAACATCAGCATCGATAACATGATTGAGCTGAGCAGTATTAACACTATCAAAAACTGTGTAGAGAGTAATATCGGTATCTCTTTTCTGCCTCGCTTCACTGTTGAAAAAGAACTACAAGAGGGCAGCCTGCAAGAGCTTGAGTTTACCAACGCACCGCAAATGATCAAACCGCAGTGTGGCTGCAATGCCGGAAAGTGTGTTACGCCTGCAATGGAAGTCTTTATCGACTGCATGTGTAACACGCACGAGACAGGCTTTTTCCTCAAATCATGAAATTCCTTCATGTTCAATGTGAAACAATACCAATATTACTCAACTCGTGAAGCAAGTATAAAAAAAGGACTGCTCTGGTGTTAGGCACTGCGACGGTCATTTTTGTACGAACCGTTCGTCGTAAGTGCTGTGCAACCTAACGATTGGGAAAACCAAAAAACAAAAAATGTCCCCATGCACAGAGTTAGGAAAAGTCTGCTTTATCTAAGGAAATAGGATACCAACTCACGATGAATAACGATTTCACATTTGCTATCAAAAGCATTCGCTTTGATGAGAATTACCAACCATCAGACAACACGCGAATCACTACCAACTTTGCTAATCTGGCTCGCGGAAACTACCGCCGAGAGAATCTGCGCAATGCGCTCCGAATGATCGACAATCGTTTTAATGCGTTGGCATATTGGGATAACGCGCAAGGTGACCGCTACTCCGTTGAACTTGAAATCATCTCCGTTGATATGGATATCCAGGGTAGTGGCGAAGCCTTCCCATCGATTGAAGTGCTCAAAACTAACATTGTTGATCACAACACTAACGAGCGCATCGAAGGCATTGTGGGCAATAACTTCTCTTCATACGTTCGTGATTACGACTTTAGCGTTTTGCTGTTGGACCACAACAAAAACCAGCCACAGTTCAGCATCCCAGCGAACTTCGGTGATTTGCATGGCAAACTGTTCAAAGCTTTCGTTAATTCTGAGTCTTACAAACAGCATTTCAAAAAGCTGCCGGTGATTTGTCTGAGTGTATCGGACAACAAGGTATATCGACGCACCGAAAACCAACATCCTGTTTTGGGCTTTGAATATCAGCCGAACGAATCTTCGTTGACGGAGCAGTACTTCAAAAAGATGGGCTTACAGGTGCGCTACTTTATGCCGCCAAACAGCGTTGCACCGTTGGCATTCTACTTCTTCGGTGACTTGTTGAACGATTATTCAAACCTAGAGCTTATCAGTACGATTAGCACGATGGAGACATTCCAGAAGATTTACCGACCTGAGATTTACAATGCCAACGCGGTTGCCGGTAATTGCTACCAGCCAAACTTAAAAAACCTAGACCACTCGCTAACTCAAATCGTTTACGACCGAGAAGAGCGCAGCCAACTGGCAGTTGAACAAGGGAAATTTGCCGAGGAGCATTTCATCAAACCTTATCAATCTGTGCTTGAACAATGGTCTGCAAATTACGCGTAAAAGATAACGAGAATCTAGAAAGGAATGACGATGAAAACACTATTACCGACTTCAACGGCTGGCAGCTTACCGAAACCTTCTTGGCTGGCCGAACCAGAAAAACTTTGGTCACCGTGGAAACTGCAAGGTGAAGAACTGATTGATGGCAAACGCGATGCGCTACGTGTCGCTTTGCAAGAACAAGAACTGGCAGGCGTTGATATCGTCAGTGATGGCGAGCAAACTCGGCAACATTTTGTGACGACCTTTATTGAGCATTTAAGCGGCGTAGATTTTGAAAACCGTAAAACGGTGACCATTCGCAACCGTTATGAAGCAAGTGTTCCGACTGTGGTTGGCCCAGTAAGCCGCACAAAGCCCGTGTTTGTTGAAGATGCCAAGTTCTTGCGTCAGCAAACTAAGCAACCTATCAAGTGGGCGCTGCCAGGCCCTATGACGATGATCGACACACTTTATGATGATCATTACGGTAGCCGTGAAAAGCTGGCTTGGGAATTTGCAAAGATCCTCAACCAAGAAGCGAAAGAGCTTGAAGCGGCGGGTGTCGACATTATTCAATTCGATGAACCTGCGTTCAATGTGTTCTTCGATGATGTGAACGAATGGGGCATTGCGTGTTTAGAGCGTGCGATTGAAGGGCTGAAATGTGAAACTGCAGTGCACATCTGCTATGGCTACGGCATCAAAGCGAACACGGATTGGAAGCAAACGCTAGGCACTGAATGGCGACAATACGAAGAAGTATTCCCTAAATTGCAGCAGTCGAATATCGATATTATCTCGCTTGAGTGTCATAACTCGCGAGTGCCTATTGAGTTGCTTGAGTTGATTCGCGGTAAGAAAGTGATGGTTGGTGCAATTGATGTAGCAACCAGCGAGATTGAAACGCCAGAAGAAGTGGCGAATACACTGCGAGAGGCATTGAAATACGTTGATGCCGACAAGCTTTACCCATGTACCAACTGTGGTATGGCGCCTTTGTCTCTTGAAGTATCGACCGCTAAGCTCAATGCGTTAAGTGCGGGTGCGGAGATCATTCGTAAAGAGTTGGTGGGTTGATGTTAATACTTAGGCTCCGCACCATGAACTAAAATTAGGGTCATTCTAGCGAGTTTAAATGAGACTAGGAGTCGGTTTACTGCTCGCTAGGAAATAGCGATAACTTCCGCACTTCAAAGCACTCGGTGGGTAGATCCTGAATCACGCTCGTCCCTCGCTGTTCAGGATGACGGATGTTGGAAGATACATTGCTCGCCACAACCCTAGGTATTGGATCTGCTCCAACAGAGGGTCATTCTAGCGAGTTTAAATGAGACTAGGAATCGGTTTACTGCTCGCTAGGAAATAGCGATAACTTCCGCACTTCAAAGCACTCGGTGGGTAGATCCTGAATCACGCT